>NZ_RZSF01000113.1:0-18434 GCF_004023325.1 Mesorhizobium sp. M1A.F.Ca.ET.072.01.1.1
CGAACCGGCTCTTCATCATTGGACTTAAGCGTAAGCTCTGAAATCGTCATGTGTCGAAGCCCTTAAAGGCTCCGAACATCGTTCCTCACGGTCACGCGCGAAAGGTGCTGTCAGAACAGCGCTTACTCTACTGCAATTATCGTCCAGGTTGCGCAGAACGTTGGCTGTCGTTTGGTCGGCGCTCCCACCCAGAGGGTTCGGTGGTACAGAAGTTGGAAGAACTCACGAAAGCGCAGAAAGCCAGTGGCTCGCGGCCGGGGCCGTTCGTCCTGATCGATTCCAACTGACCCATACCCGAAGAGCATCTGCGAAACGTTTCCGCGGAATTGACCTCTCTACGGAGACACCCAATGGTATTTCTCGATCACCCTGCCATTCCGATCGAACGAGACCGACCAAGCTTCGAGATCGAGGAAAAGGCGGTTTTCGAACCATAGCCGCTTCTCGCATGGGGGCCTACATTGCTCCGAGGCGTATCTCGCAAAGGTTTTGCCTGCCCCGTCCGTCGTGCTTGGGGCACCAAATCGATTTGCCACGTCCTCATAGCTGTCGCGCTGCCTCTCTGGACAACCTGGCCGCAAGACCAGATCCCAAATAGGCGACAATCAAAAGGACGACGATTCCGATTGTGATGAGCGACTTTAGTCTTCTCATGCCCTCGGTTCCTCATTTCCTCACGTTTCCGAGATGGTCCCAAAATTGCTCTCCGGCCGCCGGAATAACGGAGCTTCTCTGCGCGACCTTTATCCGAAGGCAAGTTGACCGCAGCGTGTTAGCTGAGGCAGTTGATTTCCATTCGCGCGGGGGCGGTCGGATTTCGGGACTCAGACTGAACTGTCTCCAGTTCCATCGCCATTCCTGAGACGGTCGATATACCCGACAAAGCCAGATATCGATCTGTTGATCGCGATAGCCACCGCTATATAGACGATGCAAAATAGGAAGCTCCACCACGGATACCCCCACCCCAGTCCGAATATATTGTCCGCAACAACGCAGAGGGCAATTACGAAGCCTACCATAATCGTCCCTATCGAGATGGTCTTGGATACGACGACGACCGTAGTCTTGTAGATATTTCTCGTGCGATCCATGGACATCGGGGAGTTCTCCGGAGGGTCGCTTTTATGATTCCGTCGCTTGGCCGGTTGCGAAGCGGGCGACGTTAACATCTTTGAGCGTATCTCAGAGACGAAGATCGATGGGTGTCTTGGCGATATGACGACATATTTCGAGACTGAATTCTTTCTTTTTATGAGCACGGCTCTCGTCGTCATCCGGTTCCCGATGGCGAGTGTGAATATTCGGCTTGCGAGGCTTGCTTCCTTGTCTGGAAATCCCTGCAAGAAGCGGATTTCCCAGACATTCGCGATATTATTGTACGGGATCCGGAAAATTCCAAAGGTTCGGAATAGGCGAATTTCGACCGCGGTTTCCCCTAGGTAGAAATCGTAGAGATACGACATGCCGTACCGGAACACCCAGAACACAAACGCGAACCAGACACATAGAACAGATAAGATAACAATCACGTTGGTCACGGCGGTCGCCCATGTATCGGGTGCTGTTGTTTCTGCTTCAGATCATCGCTGCTTCAGGAATGGCTCTTTCGAACAACGCTTCCAGTGGGGGCACCCATTGGGTCGCCGCATCGTTCAAATCATAGGCGGAATTAACGCCGTGCTGCCGTTGCCAAGCAGCGCGATGTTGCCGGCATGAGCCCTCGATGAGGACACGGGCGGCTCCAACGGCCAATGCCGTTTCGGCTGGATGGTCGATGACAGAGGAATAGAGATGTCTGAGCATGAAAGGCGGGATAGCTGGGGCGTCTAGGCAGCCTGTCACAGTTCAGAGCCAATCAGGAACCGTAACGCTCACAATGCACGCACCCTTCCTCTGCACCTTAAAGCCGCCAACCAGCCCGTTATCTCCTTCCCACAGAAATGCGTGCTCATTCTCCTTGGCGAACTTTTCAAAGTCCGGGACTGTCAGATGACAAGAAGCGAAGCCCATGTTTGCCATCTTGCTCAAGAAGCGCAATTCACTCCGTTGCAATCCAATTTGTTCTTTCAGGTTGTCGATTTCCAAGGCCGGATCGAGGCTCCGGACAAACAACAGAATCGCTATCACGCTCGGGACGACCACGAGAATTGCGGACACAAACTTCTTCATCAGTGGTCCCGCTTGCGGTGAGCATGTGGCTTTAGCACGGCGGGCGCAACGTCGCTATTTCGGACTCCATATACAGTTAAACAGAACCTACAGTGACAAGCCTTTTGCGACTTCCAGAATCTGCCGCCGTTATTCACCATGCAGCAGAGCGGGCAACCGCAAGAGCTTGAATCATCATGGCTTGGATTGCAAAGAAGCTCGGGCAAATTGTGCGCTCTGGACCCACCAGGGATCCGCCACCTGAGTCCTCCGGAGCGGCCGATGCTCCTCTGTCCCTAGCGCAGCCGTGCTCGTCCCTCAAAGGACACTCCGCTCAAGCCCTTGCGGACTGCGCGCGCCAGCGCTTTACGGGACGGCCGGCGGCGGCTCCGGGGTCAGGCCTGAGTTCCGAGATCTGGGTCTAGACTAGCGCTGCTGATGCGGTGTTGGCCGATGGATGCCTCGGCTGATAGTCTGGCTGCGTGGAAATAAAATGCGATATCCCGCATCGCGCGTGATAGCGATGCTGAAGCGAAGCCGAGTGATCGTATCGTCGCTTCGCGAAACCAATGCGAACCATTACTCGCCAGAGATTGTCGAGCGAGTGGCCGAGAACTTCAGCCCCCCGCGCAGTGCTGGAACTGATGCGCAAGAGGAAGGTTTTCGTCGCCGTTTCGGGGCAACGGATCATCGGCTCCGAAAGCCTTGCCGAACACGTGGTTCGGACGGTTTTGTGGCTCCTGATGTCCAGAGTCGGGGCGTAGGCAAGCAACTCATGGATGCGGTAGAGCACGCGGCACGAGACGCGAACGCAATGGTGCTGTCATTCCCTCCTCCGTGACGGCCGAGCACTTCTATTGCAGGCTTGCTTTCAGGGCCGCTATTCCGGTCATTCATTGTATCCCTGTCGACAATTCCGACAGGGAGTTTGTTTCTCTTTTCGGCTCTTCCGGCTGTGAAAAATCGACGCCTTTGCAAACTCGGCTTTCCGAAACCAGTTAGTCCGGGGTCAGGCCCAATCGAGACGTTTGATACCGCAGACCGCAGCGTGGGCCGCTCAGTGCAGCGCGGGCGGGGCTACGCTGTTTTGGGGTTTCGCGCCGCTCGCCATTGACCAACCAGCGTTATACCCACTGGCTGTTTTGCTCTTGATGCCGTTCCGCATTGAACGCCTGCTTTCCCTTCGCGGCCCAAAGGCTCCGTGCATGCTCGCGTTCGAGGCTCTGTAGCTTCGTGGCGACCCACAGAAGCGCGCCGTAGATGATAGCGCGATCGTCATTGGTCAGTTCAACGATGCCTGCCTTGACCACGAGTCCGCCTAGCTCGATCAGATGCCTGGTGCGCTTGCGGCGTTCGACTTGCCAAGTGCGCATGTCATTGCGAGCCAGAGCCGCCTGCCGGCGGTTGCGGGTTGCCCGGTTGCGCTGGAGCGCTACGTCGGTTGCTTTCAGGTGTCGGAGCAGTTCGCCGGGACCGGCTCTCGAAAAACGTCACCCCACGCTTGGCCCATGCCTCACGCTTTGCGGTGTCTTTCGTCTCAGTAATTGCGACCAGCGCGCCGGCCAGTTCGTCGGTGCTGAGTTGGTCAGCGCCGGTGGCGATCACCAGTTCGCCAAGCTGCTGCACCTTTCGCGTTCTGAGATCTCGCGCCTTGTCTTCCAGTGTTTTCAGTTCCGCGTCGAAGTCTCGTGGCTTACGCATGGTAGTCTCCATCGATTGTTGATGCTGCGATGATAGGGGAGCGTCCATCGAAAGGCTTCAGGGTTGCCGAGACAGCCCGGGACGGGCTGGTCCATCCCGAGAATTTTTCGAGGGAGGGCGCGCTTATACGTCGTGCCGACGTTCGCTTTGACGTGCAAATGATACTGTCGCGATGGCGATCTATCATCTTCACGTCAAGGTCATTGGCCGCAAGGCTGGCTCAAGTGCCGTGGCGTCTGCCGCCTACCGCTCTGCCTCGCGGCTGCGCGACGAGCGGATCGAACGCAGCCACGACTTCTCGGCCAAGCGTGGGGTCGTCCATTCCGAGGTCTTGCTGCCGGAGAACGCGCCGGAAGCCTGGAGCGATCGCGAGCGGCTGTGGAACGACGTCGAGGCCTTCGAGGTGAGGAAGGACGCGCAGCTTGCGCGCGAAGTGGAGTTCGCTCTCCCGCGTGAACTGAGCCAAGCGCAAGGCATCGAACTGGCGCGCGACTTTGTTAAGGCCGAGTTCGTCAGCCGGGGCATGGTCGCCGATCTCAATGTGCATTGGGACAGGGCGGAGGATGGCAGTCCGAAACCACATGCTCATGTCATGCTCACCATGCGGTCGGCCGATGAGAACGGCTTTGGTCCGAAAGTGCGCGACTGGAACAGCACTGAACTGGTCGAGCGCTGGCGGGAGCGTTGGGCCGAACTTGTCAATGAGCGCCTTGCCGAACTCGACATCGACGCGCGCATTGATCATCGCAGTTTGGAAGCGCAGGGCATTGCCCTTGAGCCGCAAACCCAGATCGGTGCGCCAGCTCAACGCATTGAGGGAAGCGGCCTTGAAGCTGCCAACATCGAAGCCGACCGCGCCGAGTTGCACCGCGAGATCGCGCACAACAATGGCGCGCGCATCATCGCCGAGCCATCCCTGGCGCTGCATGCCATCACGCATCAGCAATCAACCTTCACCCGAAAGGACATTGCGAAGTTTGCGCATCGGCACAGCGACGGAATGGAGCAGTTCGACGCGGTGATGGGAGCCATCAGCGGAGCGCCCGACCTTGTCGAACTCGGCAAGGACGGACGCGGCGAAGATCGCTTCACCACCCGGCATATGATCGAGACGGAACAGCGCCTGCATGCTGCAGCAGAACGTATGGCCGGCGAGAGACTGCATGCGATCAGTGATCGGGATCGTGCTACGGCATTGGCGCATGCCGAGCAGCGCGGCCTTATTCTGTCAGGTGAGCAGGCGGACGCGCTAGCGCATGTCACCGATGGCCGCGGTCTTGGTGTCGTTGTCGGTTTTGCAGGCACCGGCAAGAGCGCCATGCTGGGTGTCGCGCGCCAGGCATGGGCCGCAGCAGGCTACGAGGTCAGAGGCGCGGCACTCTCCGGCATTGCGGCCGAGAATCTCGAAAGCGGTTCGGGCATCTCGTCTCGCACCATCGCCAGCATGGAGCACAGCTGGGGACAGGGCCGTGATCTGCTCACCGCGCATGATGTCCTGGTGATCGACGAGGCAGGCATGGTCGGCACGCGCCAATTGGAGCGCGTGCTCTCACATGCTGCGGAAGCCGGTGCAAAGGTCGTGCTGGTCGGCGATCCGCAGCAGCTGCAGGCGATCGAGGCGGGCGCCGCATTCCGTTCGATCCACGAACGCCACGGCGGTGTCGAAATCGGCCAGGTGCGCCGGCAGCGCGCGGACTGGCAGCGTGACGCCACGCGCAATCTGGCAGCTAGCAGGATCGGCGCTGCGATGAGCGCCTATGACGCACAGGGCATGGTGCATCAGGCTGCGACGCGCGACCAAGCGCGCCGAGATCTGGTCGAGCGCTGGGACCGCGACAGGCAGGCAGAGCCAGACGCAAGCCGGATTATTCTCACCCACACAAACGACGAGGTGCGCGCGCTCAACCAGGCCGCGCGCGAGCGCATGCGCGCTGCTGGAGATCTCGGCGACGATGTTCAGGTGGATGTCGAGCGCGGAGCGAGGGGCTTCGCGAGCGGCGATCGCATCATGTTCCTGCGCAACGAGCGGTCGCTCGGCGTCAAGAACGGCACGCTCGGCGTGATCGACGAGGTCAGCATTCAGAGCATGACGGTTCAAACCGATGACGGCAGGTCTGTACGCTTTGACCTGAAAGACTATGCCCACATTGACCACGGTTATGCGGCGACCATCCACAAGGCCCAGGGCGTGACCGTCGACCGGACCCATGTGCTCGCCACGCCGGGCATGGATGCGCATGGCAGCTACGTCGCACTGTCGCGGCATCGAGACGGCATGGAACTGCATTATGGCGGCGACGACTTCAGTACGCGGGAGCGGCTGGATCGCACGCTGTCACGGGACCGCGCCAAGGACATGGCGTTGGATTACAAGCAGGTCGACCCGGCGCAGAGCTATGCCGAGCGGCGCGGCATCACGTTCCGCGAGCGCGTGGTCGAGATTGTGCGCCGAATCGTTCCGGAGGAGCTGCGCGACAGGATCGGCGGATTGCTGGACGGGTTGCGCTTGCCCGCAGACGCAATGTCCGGTCAAGACCGTGGGCGCAGCCCGGGAAGAGGAGACGGTGGAGCGCAAAACGGAGATGCCGGCCCCACGCCTGGAAGAGAAGGTTCCGCCAGGGGAGCACAGCGCGAAACGGATTTGCCGGTGGACCCGGAAGCCGCGTTGCGCAGCGCTCGCACGAAGGCGCTCGTGCGTCACGCGCGCGCGCTCGACGCTGTTATCCGCACCGGAAATGCGGATGGGCAGGGGACTCCTCAGCAGATGCGGGAATTGAAAGAGGCGCGCGACGCTTTCGAGAAGGTTCGGCCTCATGGCAGGCGTGATGCCGAAGCGGCCTATGTCAAGAATCCCGAGATGGTTCGTGAGGCGGCCGCCGGCCGCGTCAACCGCATCGTGCTCGCTCTTCAGCTTGAAACAGAGATTCGCACCGGGCTGGACTCCGATCCGATCCGGCGCGCCGACCGTTTCGTTGAACGCTGGCAAAAGCTCGACCGGACAAGCCAGGAGCAATATCAGGCCGGCGATATGTCCGGCTACAAGTCAACCCGCTCGGCCATGTCCGACATGGCCAAAAGCCTTGAACGCGATCCGCAGCTTGAATCCCTGCTTGCCAATCATAAGAAGGCGCTTGGCATCGAGGTCGAGTCCGGCCGCCGCCTTGGTGTGGAACTCGCGTTCAACCACGGCATTGGCAGAGGGCGTGGCATAGGAATCTAAACCCTCCGATTTGCCGCCGTTCCCACGCCCCAGATCGATGAGAAGGCAAATCTGATTGCGCGCGTGCCTCGGGTTGTCCTGTCTGGCTCCAGCAGGTGTCAAATGCTCTCAGCGAAAGGCAAACCAGCCCATGCCTGAACCGGATCGTATCATTCGCCTCAGGACCGTCCTCGCGCGGACCGGCTTGTCCCGCTCAACGATGTACCGCAAAATCGCCGAAGGCACGTTCCCGGCTCAGATCAAGATCAGCATGAATGGTGCGGGATGGCGAGAATCCGATATCGATCGGTGGGTCGCTGATCCTGTCTCTTGGCATACCAAAGTGGGTCGAAAAAACAGCGACTAAGGGCGGTCAAATGGCACGTTCCTGCCGCCGATGAGCACGTCTCTCTTAGCAAGTTCAGTGACTGAAAAAGGGGCCGTTATCGGCCAAGCGGGTTTCGGACGGGATTTGCAATAAGCAGGCGGCCTTGCGGTCATTCGCCGTCAAATTTGAGAACCAAGCTAGCGGGCACCCGTCAATGTCCACGCTTGGTGAGCTTATATTGGCACAACTCCTTCAAGCGCAACGTTTCTCAGGGGAAATGCGCGACTCATCAGCTGCTGCTCCGGTACAGACGCCTCTGATTGCTTGTGGCCTACTGCGGAAGGGCCAAGCCAAGGTCGGAGTATATCGGCGCGAGTTCCTCATCGGTCAGTAAACCGGGCGAGGTGGCTATGCTCGGGAAATTACCCACCACGAAGTAGAGCAACAAGATTGAGGGCAAAGCGAATAGGGTCTGGTCTTCTAGTCGACCCTTGATGCGCTCCATGACGAAATCCTTAGTGTTCAGCCAAAGGAGGATGTCTTCGATTGAGTTCTCGCCGGCCAGTGGCAGGTACGCCTCGGTCAGCTCGCCGTCGAGAGTGGTGACAGTCGCTTCTACGCCGATCTGGTCTCTGTAGTACACGGACAAGGCGTCGATCAGTGCTTTGACGCTCTTGACCGATGCGTCGATGAGGCTTCCGACTTGGCGGAAGTAGTCGTCAGTCGCTTCGATCAACGCCATCGCCTTTGCCGCAGCCCGCATCATCTCAGGCGTCGATTTGACGCTCGGCTTGTAGATTGTGTCGTGGGTGACTTCGCTGAAAGCATGCTGCAGCAGCGTGCGGACCTGGATCTCGCACGGAATGTCCAGCGGCATAGGAACGCCCTCGAAGACGATCCCCGCCTTTGCCCGAACCACATAGTGGACCGACTGATATCCGAACTCCCAAGGCTTGCGGGCTCGCTCCTCGGCGAAGTCCCGGGCCTTTTCCCAGAACCAGTATTTGTCACCGAATTCGGTGATTGCCTTCTCGACGATGGGTATTTCGTCTGAGGTGAGCACGACGAACCGGATTCCCACCTTGTCCTCGATATCGTCATACGGGCTTGCATAGCCCTTGCCGCGATAGAGTGCCTTCTGGATAAGCGACTTGTTCTCCTTCAGCCTGTGCTTAACCGGAAGGCGCAGGAACAGATCCGGCGCCTCCACCTGGGTCGAGAGCCCGTCGATGACCGCGTGGACGATGAACCTGCCCCAGGCATCGTAGTACTGCTTCTCCGCCTCCCAGCGCCGCAGGATCTCGAGCTCGGTCGTCATAGCTGTTCGGTGACTGGCCTGCGGACCGTGATCCTGGTCCAACTTGCACCCTCGCTATCGGAAACATCGCTTGGCGGGACATCCTCGATTGTCACGGTGCCATTGCGTATCGCGTCCGGGGACGCCGAGAACTCGATGTCTGGACCAAACTTGTACTTCCGGCGCCGCAGCCTACCACCCATCTCGCTAATGTCCCGAACCACGGCTCTATCAGTCGGGAATTTCTTGGCTTCGAGGAACCTGTTGAATGGGTCGCGCAATTCGGGTGGCAGATACGTGTCGCCGAACTGTTGCGAGGTGAAGGTGGGGGCCTGATCTACCTTAACAAACGCGAACAGCGCGTCGCCCAGGTCCCTTCGGAGGTCTCGGTCGTTTACTGATGTGCGAACGAATTCCTTCGTGAGGTCGAAGAACTTCGCGGTTTCGTATTTCCCGCTTTCAGGAAAGGCGCAGCCGAGAAAACCGTCGTAGAAATATACGGCCGCGTTCTCCCTGCGGGCGGCGGTGATGTTGCTGTCAAATACGAAGCATCGCCAACTTGTGCTCGCCGTGACGGCGACATCTTCAGAGATGAACAGAGCAAGCTTGTAAAGTCTGGTGGCTGGCGTAAGAAAGATGTTCTCGAGAAATTCGGTTACCACTTTTGCAGCAGCGAGCCGGCGTTGAAAGCCGGACTGCATCTCCGCTTTAATCACGCCTAAGAAAGGCTTTCCGTCACCTCCGACTTTTCCATCGAAGACCAGAAGCATTCCGCCGGGAATCCCTCGTGATTTCTGTGCGTCAGCGAGGGCATCGGCCATGTGATTGGAGATGTTTGGAAAATCGGAGTCGGGTGCGAGCACAAGACGTCGAGCAGTTCCAACCACGCTCGCGTCATTGGTCTTCACTATCTGCATCTCTATGCTTTTGGACTGCGCGGAGAGCGCGTCAGTGATACGCATCCCAAAATGACTGATCGCCTTGGCATCCAGTATCTCGAGCTCCTTGCCGTAGGATGGCGGCACTAAATTGGGCCCGTCTTTCCTCTGGAATACCTCATGCATAACGACTCGGCCAATAGAAAGATTCTCTACAAGCAAAACTCAATCCCCTTCGAAAATATCGAAGAATGTTATTCTGAGCAGGTTAAAGAAGGATAGCAGAACAAAGAGCGAACACAACGCCTCCGTCCTGAATTTCTGACGGGGAATCGTAGGGAGGTCCGCCATGATCGGCGCTGAACTGCGGCGTCGACACCTGTCGGACCCGCGGACTGAAAGTCAGAAACGCAGCCCAAGCCTTTGGCTTAGGTTTGAAGCAATGCAAGCGTGATCGGGCTGTCGCTAGTGGCTCTTGGCCAAACGCACACCAGGGCCTCCGCCGTTCTCTGGGATGAATTCGATCCCAGCAGCTTCAAGAGTTGTTCGGAGCGACGCCACGGTAGAACCCTTGAGCTGCTCGCCTCGTTCAAAGCGGGCGACAGTATCTGGTGATACGCGTGCGTTGCGCGCTAAATCTCTTGTTCCCCACCCAAGTGCCACACGCGCCATTTTACATTGGACTGCATTCATTTTCGTAACATTGATACGATTTTCGTTGATCCGCAGTCCCGACCGAGCTATCGTATCCCTGATACGATTATAGCCTAGTGCGGCTGCTGATGGTGTTGAGACCACCTCCAGCAGCCTGACCACAACCAAAGCTTTAGGGAGCTCGGATCATGGCTGATTCCGACCATAGCACGACTTTGTCTTCCGTCACCCGGCGGCTGCTGATGACGCAGATTGTTGCCATGGGTGCTTTGTGGCCATTTGGCGCACGGGCGCGCGAGAATATTTCGGTTAAGGGTCGGCAGGGCGATCCAGTTCTCCGCTTGTGTGCGAAATGGCACGAGGTTCACCGCTCGACCTTGGCGCTATGCCGGCAACAACAGCAGTTGGAGACATATCTCGTCGAAGCGGTTGGCTTTCCCTGTGCTAAGATGCAACTTCGCGACGGTGGGGAAAGGACGGTCCATTCCGTCGAAAGTCTCGACAAACTCTATTCTTCTGAAAACGAAGTGGCATGGGGCAGGGCGCTTGCAGATCTAGCCGCGCATCAGGCGCGCTGGGACGCTGCTGATGTCGAGATCGGCTTTTCGAGAACAGATGAATTAATACAGCGATCCGAGGCGGCGGAACAGGCGCTGCTGGATGACCTACCTCTGTCTCCGGCACGCTCGGTTGAAGGTGTGTTGGCTAAGCTTTTGGTTATCCTGCACTACGGTGAACATTGGGAGAATCCAGACGATTTCCCATGGCGTCATATCCGGTCGATGCTCGATGACCTTGCCCGCTGCCATGACATCGACCCGGCAAGCATTGTCAACGCCAACGAGCAATGAGGACGCGCTAGTGCCGCCCCAAACCGGGCGATACCTGTCCCGAGCGTGTCACGCGGCGACGTTTGCGGCTAAGCTTCAGATTCAGTGTTCAGAGCGCAAGTCACCCCGCGATGGTGGAGTGACTTACCGGCTGCTGCGATCTGGCCGCTCACCAAAAAATCGATCCCGAGTCACATCGCATTTGGCTTGGCCCCCTTGCTTTGGTTGCTCGGGGATAGGGCACGTGAGCCCGCTGAAATCGAGGTTGTACGTGTCACGCTGGGCATTCCGCAAATTGTCATGACGGTCGGCCCGATCACGTGAAAGCGCGAGAGTGTTGCAAATTTTGTGAGTTTTGAAACAGCAGCAGGCCCGTGTGGATGAAGTACGGATATGCGCGAGTTTCCACGGAATCCCAAGACCTCGGCGCCCAGATTGAGCGCCTGAAAGATGCGGGCTGCCAGAAGATCTTTCGTGAAAAGCTGAGCGGCAAAAAAACCGACAGAGGTCAACTACAGCACCTGCTGAAAATCCTGAAGTGGGGCGATGTCGTGTATGCGGTCGTGGGCGATCGGATGGCGCGGGATCCAGTCGACATGCTGCACATTGTCAGGACCGTCGCGTCAGCTGGCGCCGAGCTGCACCTGCTGGACGAGCCCTTCATCGACACCACATCTGAGATTTCAGACCTCATCGTGTTCCTGTGGAGATGGGCGGCAAAATGGCAACGGCGCCGGATCCTAGAGAACACGTCGAACGGCCGCGCTCGTGCCATGGCGAGGGGCGTCAAGTTCGGGCGGAAGCCGAAACTTTCCGAGCAGCAATGCCTGGATGCGTTGGCGAGCTTGGCAGCCGGGGAGGCGATGGGTTCCGTCGCACGGCGATACAATGTTAGTAAGAGTACGATCTCGCGCCTACACCCTGGCCTCGAAGTGCTGAGAAGGATCTGAGCCCTCAAATTACAGCTAATAGGTCACGACGTCGGCCATTCGCGTCGATCAGCGTCGTGTCGTGCGGCCAATTTATGTCCTTCTCATGGGATATCCGGTCACAGGCGCTTCCGCCACCGCCGAGGCCCGATCCTATGCCCCGCAGCCTTAAATTCGCAGCGGAACTTCTCTCATCGAATTCCCACGCTCCAGCTTCGTCAAATACCTTGTATGGGCGGCCTTGAATTGGCACCAAACCATGCGCCGTACGAGGGAACTCAGAAAAACCGTATGTGTCATACAAATACTACAGCTATGCATTAAAAAAGTAACTTACTGTTCTTGCAGATAAGCGAAATGGTGATCGGCTGGGGGGGGCTGGTAAGACAATGGGATCTGTAAGAATTGCTGCTTTTGTGGTCGCCTGTACCAGCTTGGCAAGCTGCGGAACGCAGGTTCCTCGTATAGAAGAAATGCCTTACGGTCAGGGCGAAGAGCAATTACTAATCCAAGCCATCATACAGAGCGTGCATTGTGATCTGAGCAATGCCGTCAAAGAATTTATAAAAGCGGATAGTGAACATCCGCCAAGGGCAGCAGCCTGGTTTGAAAATTGGGGGATACAGATGGCTCTAACCCTCACGATCGAGGAAAAAACCACAATCAATCCCGGTTTGAAATGGAAGGTTCCAACGCCCCTCGTGTCCGCCTTAACGCTGGGCGCTTCGGCGACTGGGACTGCCACCGCAACCCGGATGGATAAATCGAACTATTTTTACACCGTGAAAGAACTCCGCACGATGGATTATTGCGAGTCTGGAATTCAGCCAGCACGGGGTTTGCATTCGCCGTTGATACGCAACGACCTGCGACTCGGCGACTTTTTATTCGAACAATTATCGGTTTCAGCGACGCGAGTGGGGGCTTACCCGGATTCAGAAAAGGGGATTTTCAAGCAGAACGTTCTACAGCATCAAGTGAAATTCGAAGTGCTGACCGCAGTCGGCGCCACGCCGACCGTGACACTTGTGCGGGCGTCGTTCAACGACGGTGGCACGACTTTCGACACTCGCCGAGACAGAACCAGTGACCTGCTCATTACCATGGGCCCGCTAGACCCGGCTCAAAAGAATCCCTCACTCGCGCCCGAGGCCGAGAACGCTCACCTGGCTCAACAAATCAAAACAGCAGTATCTGCGGATTAGTACGGTGGATCACTCATCATCAGATAAGTTGCACGCAGCGCAAAAGAATGGGGGGCAGGTATGGACAAAAAGCAAAAACACCTGAGGCCGTCGCGAACGGGGCGCCGGAAAGCTCGCCTGGCAAAGCTAGGGCGCTCCTCGCTTAGCCTCCAGCCTATCGCCAGCGACCCCATGCGACTGGCATTGCTGGAGTGGCATGGTCCATCCAAGCGGTTGGTAGCTAATATTGTGCTTGCTGATGAGGCCAATGCTGTGCTTGGAACTGCGAAGCGCCCGACGATTACGCCTATCAGGGGTGACCCTTCGCACGTTATACGTTGCGATTGGGTAGATGGCTCTGGATGGCATTGTGACATTATAAGTGTGACTGACCCCCGGGCTCACCCGTAAACACCCCAGGTCAAATTCAGGCGAAGCCTCGGCCTGAGTCCCCGATCGGCGAGGAACTGTTCTTACAGCTATATCCATCTGGGCGACGGAACGGGTGAGTTCCTTTTTTCGGTAAACTTGCCGCCAACACCCCCATCTGAGTGGCAGTTACAGGATGCACGTTCACTTTTCAATTTCCACTTTCGAAAATCAGCGACATAACAATAACAATGGCTTCGCTGGGCGAGATAAAGCTACCTGTGAAATGTCTTGGGCGAAGCGGTTTTGGATCCAACGAAATTCTATACAGAATAATGGTTCGATGCCTGGAATAAAGTTAGATTCGGCGCATCGGCAAGCAGAAAAACGATTGCTAATTTTCGAATTTTCAAATTACATGAAATTTCCAGCAACTCAGCGCTTTTGGGGAGCCACTCATGGCAGCGTGCGGGCGCGTGGAAGTTCAGCTAAACCGGCGTCAGCTTGGCGTCCTGTTTTTCGGCGCAGGTGTGTGGATCGCCACAGGGAGACGTACGGCTTTTGCCGATCGCGTCACACCCGATGACCGTTTCTTTTCCATCAAGAAGACAGACTCGTTGGTCGAGATCGAAGCGATCGATATCTCGCTAAGGCAGGATCTGATCGTTGGTGATCGGGATACGATCATCAGAGCGGATCGAATCGAGATCGCAGAGAACATTTCGTGCGCTGGACGAAATATTGTCCTCTTGGCGAGACAGATCGAATTTCTGACTGACGTATCGATCACAGCTAGTGGAGCTGTGCCAACAAATGACTTTCGACCCGAAGAGCGAGCCAGAGACGGCCAGACTCCCGGCGAGGATGGTACGGCAGGTGCAGCAGGATCAAACGGTGCACATGCTGGGAACGTAACTCTAATCGCTGACGAAGTGATTGGTGTCGCGAAGATTGCTGCGATGGGCGGGAACGGCGGAGGCGGACAGAATGGTGGGAACGGCGCCCGCGGCCCAACCGGGTCAACTGGTGGTAGCCCGGGTGCGTCGGGGGGCGCCGGCGGCGTGGGAGGGAAAGGTGGATTGGCAGGGGCAGCAGGATCTGGAGGAGCCGGAGGAACCGTAACCATCGCAACCAAGACACGCCTGCCCATGGATCGCACAATTGTGGCTGTCAATGGCGGAGCGCCTGGAGCCTCGGCACAGCACGGCGCACCGGGCGGTGGCGGCCTCGGTGGCGCAGGGGGAGAAGGCGATGTGCGAGTTGGTAGAGAATGCGAACCTGGAGTGAGATGAGATGTCCGATCCCGCTTCGTTTGAAGATAGTTTCGACCGGATTCGGAATCCTGACCTAGAACCTGCTCCATCAATCGCTGTCCCATCCTTCAAGGTGTGGATACCGCCCAATCTAAGGCCAACTGAGGTAATGGGAGCGAAGGCTAGCCCGGTCATTGAACCGCTGCGTATGGGGCCTTGCTATCCAATCTACGAACATCGAAAGGGGCCCAGGGGCCCCGACGGGCCGGCTGGCCAAGCGCGGACGGAACCTGTTGCCCCTCCTGCGGCCGGGCCTGATGGCACATCGACCGTTCGCGAGTACGACACCGCCGATTTTACGGGCACAATGTCGACGACCTACGTGCGATCTCTCCTCCAACAAATTCAGGCCAACTACCTCAATAGCCAATACGATGAGGTTGGGCTCCAACTTGATTGGATGGTGCGTTCGGTTGGTGCGCTCAGTTCGGCCGGAGACGCCAAATACGACGATTATTTCCGAACCATCAGCGCCCTAATCTCTCAACTGCGACTCGGGCTGGACTACTACGGGCTCCCTCAGAACTATGTTCCCCTTCTGTCGGTTACTTATTATCTGAGCGAGATTGAAAATCTCATCGGCCATGCGCAGGCGATAGATGACGCATATAGGGATGTTTTCAGCGCGTCGACCGATCAGCAACAGAAAATGAAGGCACTCGGAACAGCTCAGGCTACGATCGAGAGCGTTCTAGCCTTGAGCAAGAACCGGCGAGACAACCTCCGTCGGAGCACTACAGCCACACAAAACACTATTCAAATGATGCGCGAGCAATTGGATCAACTCTTTTTTGAGTTGATTGCTGCCGACGCAGATTTTCAAGAGGCGGTTCGTAACCAATCCGGTGGGGGATGTAGCTTTGTTGATTTGTGTATGTTCGTCGCAAGCGTCGTCGCTGTAGTGTATACTGGAGGCGCGGCTGCGGTCGCCTTGGCGCAGTCGGCCAAGAAGATATTTGTGGATGGTCCAAAGGACGCCGCTGGAAGCCCCGAGAATAACACTATCGAAGCGGTGAAATATATCGTTCGATCGGTTGAACCTGCTGGAAAATCAATCGCTGAATTCCAAAAAGCATACACGACATATAAAAAGTACATGGAAATACCTGATAAGCCGGATGCGCCAAAATTACCGGATGACCATGCAAAACTACTGGTATCAAGGATGATTTTGATAAGCAGATTGAGCCCTTTCTCTCTCTTTCGGAGGCGCAGCGCTACAAGGCCCTCATGCATACGTACATCGAGCTATGCGAAAGCCGAAATAACAAGATAATGGAGCTGAACGCTGTTTATGCTGAAATAGCCTCTTTGGATGGGATGTTGGACGCGAAACGACAAGAGCTCGATGATGTTCGGCAGGAAGTTTTTGACAACGTCGATCCTTCGCTGCCAGTCGTAAGGACGTTTCTCGATGGAGCCAGTCGGGAATCAAAAGGTCAGGTTCTAAAAGCCATTTATTTCATGGAGAAGGCATATCAATATTATGTTGGCGACCAGGAACTCGTTCACATAAATGATCGTACCATTGAGCTCCTGCGAGCGTCAGCTGCGTCAGTCCGATCAAGAGTAATGGATGCAAAAAGAGGCTTTGGGCGGCCACCATCAGTATTTACTCGCAAGCCTGTTGTCCTTGATCCCTACCTGACCGAAACGGCTTGGAAGGAGTTGCGCTCCTCGGGTGTCTTCACCTTCGCCTTACCACAGGGAATACCCGAGTTTTTGGACTGGGACCTAGCAATGGTGCGGTCCGTAGATTTTTCGCTGGGTGGAGTCTCCACTCTGCAACGGGTCATAAAGACAGTCCACCATGGGAAGTCGAGCATTAGAAATGCAGGGATCTGGAAGCACTATTCCCATCAGCCTGTGACCGCATTGGTCGAGACTGATGCAAAGGGCAATGTGATTTCGGACGGAACTATTGCCGAGACAAGGGACGATGACTACGTGGGGGTCGCGCCATTCGGCCCCTGGACCGTCGGGATACGCTTGGGGCGTGCGGGTGACCTGAAAAAAATCTCCAGCGTCACAGTGCATTTTACCGGCACCGGGTTTCCGCACTGAATGCGTCGCCAGGAGAGCGTGTGTGCAGGACAGCGGGGTGGCATTCCCTACCGTCTTTGGTAATAGGCATCCCATGCCAGCCTAATATCCGCAAATGTCCATTCCCGGCGTCGGCCGTAGGCCGGACTTTGGCGGGTAGGGCACCCGGCCAGGCCCGATTCCCTTTGGAACTTCATAAACCAGGCCGTGGATTTTGGCTTGCCGCGGCCTGTGGTCTGAATCCGGCGGATTAGCTCACTGTGCGCCCAATGGGCCTGTGGGTTGGAGACGGAAGCTGGGTCGGCGAGGTAACCGCGGAGTTTCTGTAGAGTTGCGTCTTCTGGGGCCTGATGAAGCTCGGCTCGGAGTTCCTCGACGGCAAGCGCGGCACCTTGCCTTGCTGCTTCCTTGAGCATGTCGCGCAATTGCGTACTCGTCAGCACCAGCGCTTGCATGGCATCCATGAGCGGGACTTTCTTGATGGGTGTTTAGCGGCGGAGATCGCCGCGGTTCATTGCCTCACAACCGAGAAATGACGTCAAGCTAAATGCCGAGCAGACTGCCGAGCTTCTCGGTCACTGGGCGGAGGGGGTCCACCAAGTGCAAATCGTAGATCATTGTCGTTCCAAGGTTTCCCTTGTGGTCGACATAGTGCGATACGGCCTCATGCGAGACCCCTTGGGCCGTCAGCATGAGCGAGATGGCAATCCGTTTGAGGTCGTAGAGCTGGAAATACTCAGGCACACCCGGCAGAGCCTTGAACCTGTCCAGCCCCTTGCGGAAGTTGTCGCGGGGCAGGGCTGCATCCGTGTGCGAAGGAAAGATCAATTTGCTTTCGGGCCAGCGAAGAGGTTGCGCCTGAACCATGCCTGCCACCCTGGCGTGGATGGGCACCGAGCGGTAGGGGAGTTCATAGATTGAACGGGACAGCTTGATCCCTTTGGTGTTGTGCTTGCGCCAGACAAGCTTCTCTAGATCGAAATGGCCGAATTCCGCCTTGGCGAGATCGCTCGGGCGAGCCATCGTCAAGAACAAAATGCCCATGAAATTGCAGAGCTCTTGCATCTGATCATTGGCGGTTGTGACCCGCCCCTTGACCAAAGCCATGTCGCGCTTGGCCAAGCCTTCGAGGCTTCCTGTGTCGGGCTCAGCCTCGAAAGCCGGGTAAAAGATATGAGCTGCTATCTGCCGTATCTGCTCTGTTGAGTAGTCCCGGCGTCGGCGCACGACCTTTCGCGCCCGGATCGGGCTGCAGGGGTTGCGCATATCAACGAGCTGCATGCGGATTGCCCAGTTAAAGAGGGCAGAGACATGGCGGAGACCGTCGTTGTGGCTGTATGGCGACGAAAACTGCCGCTGAAAACGCTCGATATCCAAAGGCCGAATCGAACCGAACGGCCTATCCGCGAACATCGAACCAAAATCGGAGTAGGGTTTGCGGATGTTATGGCCGCGGCGGGTGGCCTTTGTCGGCAGCTTTCGGTGCCATGTCGCAACGAATATGGCGAAGGTGACCTGATATCCTGGGGACAGTGTCCGAATATGGCTTTCCCAATAG
>NZ_RZSF01000114.1:0-18129 GCF_004023325.1 Mesorhizobium sp. M1A.F.Ca.ET.072.01.1.1
CGTTCGGCTTTCTCGATCCTGCTGGCTCCTATGCCTGGATGGAGGACATGCTGATCCTGAAAGGCTCGCCGATGACCGAATGCGAAGAGCTGATCAACTTCATGCTCGATCCGGCCACCTCCATCGCGGTGGCCGAGGGCCAGAGCTACCCGCCGTCGCTCGACCCGACCAAGGTGAAGCTCACCGAGAAGATCGAGAAGCTGCCGGCTTTCGACAAGACCGGCTCGATGAAGGCGCTGACCTTCGCCGATCCGGTCTACTGGGCGACCAACGAGGACGCCTGGACCAAACAATGGGACAGGATCGCGAAAGGTGCCTGACAGAAGCCAAGCGTCACTCAGCCCCCGGCCGGTCTCGGCCGGGGCACCCGGCACCGCTCCCAACATGGATGCGGAGCAGCCGGCGGTCGAGTTCCGCGACATCGACATCGCCTACGGCAAGTTCGTCGCTGTGCGCGACTTCTCGCTGTCGATCCGCAAGGGCAGTTTCGTCACCCTGCTTGGGCCGTCGGGCTGCGGCAAGACGACGATCCTGCGCTCCATCGCCGGGCTGGTCGACATTTCGGGCGGCCAGATCATGATCGATGGGCGGCGGGTCGACGACGTGCCGATCTACAAGCGCAACATCGGCCTGGTGTTCCAGAGCTACGCGCTGTTCCCGCACAAGAGCGTGTTCGACAATGTCGCCTTCGGCCTGAAGTACCGCAACGTGCCGAAGCCCGAGATCGCGCGCAGGGTCGGCCAGGCGCTCGACATGGTGCGGCTGCCGGGCAGCGAGAAGAAGCTGCCCTCACAATTGTCGGGCGGGCAGCAGCAGCGCATCGCGCTGGCGCGGGCCATCGTCTTCGAACCGCAGGTGCTGCTGCTCGACGAGCCGCTGTCGGCGCTCGACGCCAACATGCGCGAGGAGATGCGCGTCGAGATCAAGAAGATCCAGAAGGCAACCGGCATCACCGCCATCTTCGTCACCCACGACCAGGAAGAAGCGCTCTCCATGTCGGACCGCATCGTGGTGATGAACGCCGGCTCGGTCGAGCAGATCGGCACGCCGGAGGAAGTCTATGAGCGGCCCGCCACCGCCTTCGTCGCCGATTTCCTCGGCAAGGCCAACATGCTTGCCGGCACCGTCAGCAGATCCGACGGGCAGATAGCGGTGAGGCTTGCCGCCGGCCAGACCGTCCATGTAACGTCGCCGCGGCCGCTGGCGCCGGGCAGCAAGGTCACCGTGGTGGTGCGGTCGCAGAAACTGTCGGTCGGTCCTGCAGCAGGCGGCAACCGGCTCTCCGGCCGGGTCGTCTCGACCTCCTATCTCGGCGGCAGCGCCATCTACGAGATCGACTTCGGCGGCAAGACGAGCATCCGCGCCAACGCGCCGATCAACGGCCGCATCGTCCGGGAGGGCGAGATCATCGAGGTCGGGTTCGATCCGAGCGGCTGTGTTTTGCTGGACGAGAACGGGCAGCGGATTTCGTAAGGCACCAAGGCCCTCGTCCGCATCGGCCTTCGGGAATTCATTGCTTCGCCGCTTGAGCAGCCAAGCGGCCGGGATGCCTGAGGTTGGTCGGCGTGATGCCAGTGTGCTGGCGGAATACCCGGCTGAAGTGCCCGGCATTTTCGAAGCCGCATCTGTAGGCGATGTCGCCTATCTGCAGGTCGCTGCCTTCCAGCAGCGACTTGGCGTAGTGAACCCTGAGCGCCAGGTACGCGGCCATCGGGCTCGTGCCCAGCTCGGTCGCGAAAAGACGCTCGAGCTGGCGCCGGGAGCAATTCAACCGGCTTGCGATCTCGGTGACCGATATCTTTTCCTGCAGGCTGCTTTCCATCAGCAGCAAGGCCCGTTTCACCGCACGGCTCGACGCTTCGGGAAACAGATCGCCGACGGGCTGCACGTCCCGGATGTTGCGGATGCGATCGAGCACGAGGATCTTGGCGGCCTTTTCCGCCGCCTTCTGACCGATGAATTGCGACACGATATAACCGGCAAGGTCTGCCGCGCCGGTGCCGCCGGCGCATGTCGCGCGGCCGCGGTCGACGGAATAGAGGCTGTCGGCATGCGCATTCACATCGGGGAATTCGGCGCGAAAATCCTTGATGTGGAACCAGCTGACGGCGGCGCTGTAGCCGTCCAGCAAGCCATAGCGGGCCAGCACGAAGCTTCCCGTGCACAGCGCGGTTATCGGCACGCCCTTGTCGGCGGCCCGCAGAAGGAAGGCCTCCTTTTCAGCGCTGAGATTGCGGTTGGTGTCGAGCAGACCTCCAACCACGACGACGTTGTCGAAATCCTCCGGATTGCCGATCGCCTTGGTCGGCAGCAATTCGACGCCGCAGCTCGCCCGGATCGGCAGGCCGCGCTCGCCGACGATCTGCCAGTCGAACTCCACCCTGCGGCTGCGATCGCCCTCGTCGCCGGCCAAACGCAGCGTGTCGATGAAAAGCGACAGCGGCGACAAAGTGAAATCGCGCACCAGGAGAAACGCAAACTTCTTGGCCATGCTTTGCGGACCTGTCCCTTGCGTTATCCGAAGCTCATTCAGACAAGATCGCCGTCCGGGCTGTCATTTGGGCCACCGATCCATCCGGTCTTATATTGTGTACCAAGAAAATACAATCCGTTGACTCACTTGCAAGTGCATGCGACTCTTCCAACCGTGCCAGATATGTCGATTGGCAAGGATGATTCCGAAGGTGCGCCATGAAGGGAAGCAAGGGCAGTCTCTATGACGATCTGAAGCGTCGCATCCTGACAATGGAGCTCGATCCTGACGAGGATCTGGACGAGGTGGCGCTGAGCGAGCGCTATGGCCTGTCGCGAACCCCGGTCAGGGAAATCTTCCGCCGGCTGGAGGGCGAAGGTTATATCGAGATCCGCGCGAACCGGGGCGCCAGGGTCGTTCCGATGAACCATTCGACCCTTCGGCAATTCTTCCTGGTTGCCCCGATGGTCTACGCCGCCATCGGCCGGCTGGCCGTGCAGAATTTCAAGCCTTCGCAGATGGTAGACCTGAAGGACACGCAGGAGCGTTTTCGTGCCGCGAGCAAGTCGGGCGATGCGCTTTCCATGGTGGTCGAGAACAACAGGTTTCACGAGATCATCGGCGAGATGTCCGCCAACGCCTATCTTCAACCAAGCCTCGGCAGGTTGCTGATCGACCACGCCCGCATCGGCCATACCTTCTTCCGCCCACGCAATGACGACATGCGCAAGCGGCTGCAGACGGCGGTCGAACATCATGACGGCTTCATCTCAGCCATCGGCGCGCATGAGGAGGACGCCGTCGTCGACCTCGTGTTCGAGCACTGGGAACTGTCGCGCGAGAACATGGAAATGTTCATCGCGCCCCAGGGCATGAAGGCGGACGCGCTGGTCGGCGATAACTGACGGCCGCTTAGGAAAGCGACTGCGGCCGGGATAGGAAGAACGCCTGCTGCCGGGCCCGGTGCCGGCAGCGAAATCTCCCGCTTAGAGGCAGATTTCGCGGCCGCCACCGGGGCACCGATCCGTCAGGCCTGTTCCAGCCAGACCTTTTGCAGATCCATCTGGAACGTTGGGTGAATGGAGTAGTTCTTCACCTTAATGCTCATGTGATTGTAGAGCTTCTGCCAATAGGGTTGGATGATGATCCCCGAGTCCTGAATGATAGTCTCGATATCCTTCATCACCTCACGCCGCTTTTCGGGGGCGCTCACCGACAAGGCCTCCTTGAGCTTCTTGTCGAACTCCGGATTGGAGTAGCCCGTTTCGTTCCAGGCCTCGCCGGTGCGAAACGCCAGCGCCAGAACCTGGACGCCAAGGGGGCGCATGTACCAAACGGTCAGAGAGTAAGGATACTTCGTCCAGTCGTTCCAGAACGTCGAGCCGGGCATCACCGTGCGCTTGACCTTGATGCCCGCGTCGCGAAGCTGAGCCGCGATCGCATCCCCCGTGCTCTTGTTCCAGTCATCGTCGACGGTGATCAATTCGTGCTCGAAATCCGCCTGGCCCGCCTCCGCCATGAGTTTCTTCGCTCCTGCCGGATCGCGCGCTTTCTTGGCCAAGGGACAGTATTCGGGGTGAATCGGGCTGACAAAATGATTCTCGCCGACCGTGCCGCGGCCCGCATAGCCGAGTTGTAGCACGACGTTGTTGTCGACGGCCATCTGGAGAGCGTTGCGCACACGCTGGTCGTCATAGGGCTTGTGCGTGACATTGGTACGGGCAACCAGCGTGGTCGCGGTCTGGATCTCGGTCTGGTGAAGTCCAATCTTGTCCAGGATCTCGACGTAGTCCGCTCCGGTCTCATTGTTGAGATCAACCTCGCCGGACTCGAAGGCGCTTACCATCGCGGCTGGATCGGTTCCGTAGTCGATGAACTCGATCCCATCCAGAAGCGCCCCGCCACCCCACCACTTGCCGCTCTCGCGCCGCTTGACGACGGCCTTTTGGCCGACGTCGTAGGAGACGAGCTCGAACGCACCGGTCCCGATCGGCTTTGTGACCGGATTGGCGCCGTCGGCGTCAAAATTCCGGTGCACGATCAGACCCGGATAGTCGGTTATATTGGCGATGATCGCGATGTCCGGGTCGCTCGGCGAGAGCTTGACGGTGTAGTCATCGACCTTGGTGACGGCGCCCTCGCGCACCTTGCCGGTCTTCGGGTCGACCAGGCTGTTGACGCGTGCCGCCATGGAATTGCCCGGCGCGTTCTTGTCGCACCAGCGGCTGAAGTTGTAGACGACATCGTCGGCGTTGAACGTGTCGCCGTTGTTCCAGGTTACGCCTTTGCGGACATGGAGCAGATATTCGGTGGCGTCGCCATTGACCTCCCAGCTCTCCAGGAGAACCGGCTCGAAAGTGAATTCGCGGGTATACCTGACCAGCGGCTCCAGCCAGGTGCGGCTGATATTGGCCATCTCGACCCAATCATAGGTCCGCGGATCCTTCTGCTGCTTCACCACCATGGCGACGCGAAGCGTTCCGCCCTTCTTGCCTTCCTCGGCGAGCGCCGGCGTCGGCGCGGCCAAGCCGACCATGCCGTAAGCGGCCGCGGTCGATGCGCCGAACGCGCTCGCAATCGCGAGGAATTCGCGCCGGTCCATGCGGCCCTCACGAGCGTCCTTGGCCATGCGCGTTATCGCTTTTGGTACGCGGGTTCCTCCGCTTTTGAAGAACTTCATTTCGATGCTCCCTGTTGACGATTTTTGTCTCTCACGTATTGCCCCAGCCAATGCGATGCGCCGCTGGCCGAAGAAGGGGCGACTGCTGGCGTTGTCCGGCCGTTGGCTGCGGCCTAGATGGATTGGCCAAGCACCCTCCCCTCGTAGATTGCAGCCACTGCGAGCCGCGGCGCCAAGGCGTCGCCGATGACTTTCGGCTTCAGCGCCGGTGCCAGGTCTTCGAGATCATCCAGCACCCAGGTGTCCGAGACGTTGGTGGTCGCAAGGATCAGTGTGTCGGCGTTGATGACGGTCTCGGCGCCATCGAGGTGGCACCTGACCGTCGCACGGTCGCCATGCCATTCCTTGACCACCGAGTCGGTTATCCATTCGCCGCCGGCGCTCTTGAGCTTGGCCCGCGCCACGCCGTCGCTTTCCGTCCGCTGCAGGTAACGTCCGAGCACCGGCCAGGAGGTGACGACCGTGACGCGATGGCCAGACGCGGCAATTTCGAGAGCGGTGCCGAGACCCCGCCAGTCACCGGTGTCATCGATGAGGAGCACATGGTCGCCCAGCCGTGCCGTCCGGGTCATCACGTCCTCGACGGACCAGACATTGAGCAAGTCCACACCCGGAAGGCGGTCCTGCCCAGGCAGTCCACGCTGGAAACCGGTTCCCGCTGGCTGCGAGCCCGTCGCAATGACGATTTCCTCGAAGTCGCGGCCGGCAATCTCCCCAGCATCGAGCGGGGCATTGAACAAGACGGTCACGCCCAGCCTGCTCAACTGTCGTTCGTACCAGTCGATCAGCTCTAGGATCTGAGATCGGCGAGGCTGCAAGCCCGCAAGCCTGAACTGCCCGCCGAGTTGTGGGCCGGCCTCCGCGAGCGTCACGCTGTGACCGCGCTCGGCGGCGACGCGAGCCGCTTCAAGACCGGCCGGGCCGCCTCCCACGACGAGCACACGCTTCGGCGTCTCGGCCGGCCCGAAGCGATCGCCGCCCCACTCGAATTCGCGGCCGGCCGAAGGATTGACGAGGCACGAGATCCAATAGTCTCTCGACCGCCTTCCCCAGCACATCTGATTGCACGAGATGCAGCCGCGAATGTCGGCGTCCCTGCCGCTCTCCACCTTCCTGACCCAATAGGGATCGGCGATCTGTCCGCGAACGATGCTGATCATGTCGGCCTGCCGCGACGAGATAACCTCGTTGGCATTCTCCGGTGTCCGGATATGGCTTTCCGCCTGGACGCGGGTGTGTTTGCAAACTTGTTTCAGCGCCTCGGCGTTGGGAGCGCCAAGCTTGTCGGCAAACAGGAAGGTCGGCATTACCGAGGAGTGGTCGAAATAGCTTCCCGTGCCGCAACTGATGTAATCGATCAGCGTCCGCGTATCGTGATACGCGGCAATCTCCTGGAGCAGTTCCGTGTTCATCCCCACGTCGACAGAGGTGTCGATGCTCGACGCGAGGCCGATAATGAACTCTTCACCGACGGCCGCACGAATGCGCGAGGTGATCTCGGTCGAGAATCGCATCCTGTTTTCGAACGAGCCACCCCAGCGGTCGTCGCGCCGGTTCGACCAGGGAAGCCAGAACTGCTCGATGAGCGAATTGTAGGGGCCGAACAATTCCACGCCATCGAAACCGCATTTCTTCGCTCGGACAGCGGCGCGAACGAAGCTCTCGATGATCTCCTCGATCTCGGCTTCCCGCATCCGGTGGCTGCCGTCTCCATCGTGGTAGGACGGCAGGCCGGATGGCGACCAGTTCGCCGAGTAGGAATTGTCGTAATCCCCATGCTGGCCGACATGATAAAGCTGGTGAACCATCACCGCGCCTTCGGCCTTGCATGCATCGGTGATCGCCCTGAAACCGGGGATCACCGCATCATCGTCGTGACGGAAATTGCCGCGCGTCAACCGAGCCGTGCGATGGACCGGCATCGGCTCGACCACGACCATGGCCGCGCCTCCCCTGGCCCGCTCCAGGTAGTAGCCCAGGTGCCGCGCTCCAGGCAGACCGTCCTCGGCCATGTTGGCCGTGTGAGCCCCGAAATTGATCCGATTGCGCAGCGTCTTGTGGCGCAGTTGGAGCGGCTCGAGGATTTTCGGGAAAGCCGGCTTTAGCGTCATTTCAGTTTCGCCGCGAACGCCCATCGGATTGGAACCGACCGAACATTAGCGGTTCGCGAAATTCCAGAATTGTGATTTCGGTGCATTTTTCATAAGAAATGGACCGGCACGCCAGACGTCGTGGAGTAGGCTAAATTGACACCTGCGCTGAAAACCCCCGAGCGCGTGGGGCTCCCCTACCTCAAGATCGGCATCATCCTTTGCCCAAGCTTCACCCTGACGCCGATGGCGAGCTTTGTGGATGCCCTGCGTTTGGCCGCCGACAAGCAGGATCAGAGCCGGCAGGTCTATTTCGCGTGGGATTTCATCTCGGCAGGGCCGCTACCGGTGCGTGCCAGTTGCGGTCTTGAGATGGTTGCGACAGGAAACCTGGAAAATCCGAGCGCCTATGACTGCATAGCCGTTTGCGGCGGACTGGTGCGGGACATGGATCATATCCAGGCGGCGACGTTTGACTATCTGCAGGCCGCGGACAAACGTGGCATTCCCATCATCGGCTTGTGCACTGGCAGCTTTGTGCTGGCTCAGGCTGGACTTCTCAGGCATCGTGAATGCGCTCTGCATTTCGACACCTTGGGCGAGTTCGCCGCCAGGTTTCAGGATGTCAGCCCGGTCACCAGCCAAAATTATGTCATCGACGGCAACATCGTAACATGTCCGGGAAGCATCGTGGCTATCGAGGTCGCGGCTTTCCTTATTGCGCATTACAGCAATGCCGGCAGGGCTCAGAAGGCCCTTAACTACCTTCTGTTCAAACCCGAAGAGCCGCGGATTGTCCTCAGGACGAAACCGTACGAGGAGGCTCTTGGGGCAGCGTCGCGGCTGACCGTGGAGGCTGTGAAAGTGATGGAGACCCGTATTGATACGCCATGCTCGATTGAGGAGCTCGCGCGTTCTCTGAACACCTCCAAAGCGCGCTTGAACCGAGCCTTCCTGGCCGATCTCCGAACCGCGCCCGCGGCATTCTGGCGCCGCATTCGTCTAATCGCTGCGCGTGAACTGCTTGCCAGCCGGCGGCGCAGCGTGACCGAGATCGCTTATGAAACCGGCTTCAGCGACACCGCGCATTTCTGCAGCACCTTCAAAAAGCACTTTTCGATGACGCCGGAGCAGTTCAGACGCATTGGAAAACTTTGATGCGGCTCCGGGAGCGAATGAAGGCCGCCGCCGGAGAGCCAATCGCGCTACGAGCGAAGCTCTTTCGATTGAGCCATGAACCAGTCCACAAGCTCGCGCGATTTTCGGCCTTGGCCCGTACGATCATTCGTCAGCAGGAAGAAGGCCCTGTCGGTTCTTGTTTCCGACCGCAGCGGGCGCACGAGAAGCTTGTTGCTGAGAAGATACTGGGCCGTCAGCGACCAACCCAGCGCGATCCCCTCGCCGGCAAGCGCCGCCTGCAGCGTTAGCTGATAGTCGTTGAAGACGATGTCGGGTTTGATCCTGGCGCCATCGCCTCCCGCCAATTCCACCCATTCGGGCCAGCCCATGCGCTTGCGGTAGGCGTCGGACGAATGGAGCAACCGGTGACGGCCGAGATCGTCGACCGTGCGCAGCTCGGCATGAGCCGAAAGGTAGCTTGGCGAGCAGACCGGGAAGATCACTTCGTCGCAGACGAACCAGCTGTTGGGGTCCTGAAAGTCTCGAGGCCGGACCCAGACGGTCACGTCTATGTCCTGATCGGGTTCGATGTCCCTGTCGGTGGCGACGACCCTGATCCTGATATCCGGATGATCGCCCTGAAAATGATAGAGCTGCGGCGCCAGCCAGTGAGCTGCGAGCGACGTCGAGGCGGCGAATGTGATGTATCTGGTGCCGCGGTCGGAAATGGCCTCGAGACTTTGCTCCATCCGCCGGAAACTCGTGCGGACCTCCTCGTGAAGCTGACGCCCCGCCTCGGTGAGGTGCACACCGCGATTGTCTCGCGAAAACAAGGCGACGCCGCAATGTCTCTCGAGCATCTTGATCGCGTGGGAAATGCTCGGCTGGGTCACGTTGAGCTCGCTGGCCGCCCGCTTGAAGCTCAGGTTTCTGGCCGCTGCCTCAAACACGAACAGGGAATGGGTCGACGGAACGAGGCTGCGAAGCTTTGACATAGATGCAATTTATATCAGGCAGCTTCTTTTCAGTCTACGAGCGGTGCCGCCCGCGTGTTCTATTCATCTCAGAGATGAAATCGCGATGCTGGCCCTGCGGGTGGCACCAAACGGTCCGATCGCGCCTTGAACATGGCAGATCCCTTGCTCCAGAAATTGCCGACACATCGCATACCGGTGCAAGCGCCTCACGCTGAACCCACGGTCTCGGGCTGGTACAGCACATCAGGCCCGGAACTGGCCGCCGTGCCGATGAAGGGAGACGTGTCTTGCGATTGTCTCGTCATTGGCAGCGGCTGGATGGGATTGCATGCAGCGCGGCGCTATGCCGAGCTCCATCCGGACGCCTGCGTGCTCCTCGTCGATGCCGGCCGGATAGGCGACAACGCATCCGGCCGATGCATGGGGTTTGTGATCGATCTCGCGCACAACCCCCGCAAGCGCGACTTCGTCGAAGACATCAAGGGAAACAAAGAGGAGCTCTTCGTCAATCTGGACGGGATTGCCTACATTCGCAGCGCGGTCGAGGAACACGGCGTCGATTGCGACTGGGACCCACAAGGAAAGTACCATAGCGCTGCCACGGCCCATGGCGTCGACGATCTGAGGCGTTTCTCCGCGGCGCTGGACAGGCTCGGACAAGAGCATCGCTGGGTCGATCTGCCGGAAATCCGGTCCATCACCGGGAGCAGGCATTACATCAAGGCGATACACCATCCCGGCACAATTCTCTTGCAGCCGGCGAAATACCTGAAGAACGCTGCCCGTCAGCTTCCCAAGAACGTCACCGTCCACGAGAACACGCCAATCGTGGCGGTGGAATTCGGCAAGCCCCGGCATGTTTTCGAGACGCCCACGGGCATCATCAAATCAGCCAAGGTCATCATCTGCGCATCCGGCTATCTGACCAGGTTCGGCTTTTTCAACAATCGCGCCATCCCGCTTTATACGTTCGCCAGCATGACGCGGCAGCTTACCGCGTCGGAGCTGGCGTCTGTCGGGCAACAGAATGCGTATGGACTGATACCGGCGAACAGCTTCGGAACGACGGTACGGCGCACCCGCGACAACCGGCTCTTCCTGCGGAACGTCTACGCCTACGCGCGTGATTTCAAGACGACCGCGCAGGATGTCGAAAGGGCGCGAATTCAACAGCAGGTGGCGTTCGAGCGTCGCTGGCCCGAACTTTCGCACATCGGATTCGAGGCCAGTTGGGGTGGTCTCCTGACGCTGGCGCAAAACGGCGGCATGGTGTTCGGCGAGCTGGGAGAGAACGTCTACGGAGCCGCTTTCTGCAACGGAACGGGCGTGGCCAGGGGCGCCGCCTTCGGCAAGGCGGTTGCCGAAGTCGCTGCCGGTCTTTCATCGCCGGTCATCGAGATTCTGAAAGGCCGGGCCCGGCCAAGCAGACCCTATCCAAGGCTGATCACCGCCATGGGAGTCCGCATCGCGACGGCGCTTCGCTTCAAGCAAGCGGGCGCAGAGGTTTAGTCAAATCGAAGAGGAATGGAAATGAGCGACCTGAAGGGCATCAATCTGGCGATGCAGACCCCATTCGACGAGGATGGAGCGATCGACTTCGCGATCTTCGAAGAACTGATCGAGAAGTATCTTGCCGCCGGCGTGCACGGACTGGTGCTGGGATCCGGCACCGGACAGCACCCCTACCTGACCGAAAGCGAATGCAACCGCCTGTACGAGGTTGGTGTCAAGCTCGTGGCCGGCCGATGCAATGTGATTTGCCAAAGCTCCGCGCTCAACGTGGAGGAGGTGGTCCGGCGGTCGCGGCAAGCCGAGTCCGTCGGGGCGAACGCCCTGATGGTCCTGCCGCCCTATTTCGAGGGGCCATCCGACGAGCACGGCATTTTCAGCTTCTACGAGGAAATCGATGCGGCTGTCGGCATCGACATAGTCGGCTACAACATCCCGCAGGCGACCGGAATTTCAGTATCGGCGGCGCTTTTCGACCGCCTCAGCGGGCTCAAGAACTTCAGGTACATCAAAGACAGCGCCGGCGACTTCACCGTGCACCAGGAATTCCTGCGCACGCGAGGCGCCGTCCTCAACGGCTGCGACACGACCACGCTTTACGCGCTCTTGGCCGGGGCTCGCGGCGTGATCTGGGGGGCAGCCAACTACATGCCCTACGAAGCCGTCAGATTGTACGAGCTGGTGACCGCCAGACAATATGACGAGGCGTTCCAGCTTTGGCAGCGGATGCTGCCGTCACTGCTTTTCATCTGGCGGGGGCCATACACCCCATCGGTGCTGAGGGCAGCGCAGCTGCGCGGCTTCGGCACCGGAAACGTCCGCAAGCCGCTAAGGAGGCTCTCGTCCGAGCAAGAGGCGGCTCTGCGGCATTCGCTCGGGCCCCTGCTTGGCTGAGGTCCTGTCATCGGCCCTAATGAGAGGGAACGTGCATGCGTAACATAACAAGAAAAGCTGGCTGCGAAGACCTTCTTCCGGTCAGCCTTCCGCCGACCTTGCCGCCGATTTGATGGGCTGGAGCACGTAGGACGGCACGACAAGCCCCTGGAACAGGTGTGCGAGAAATCTCGTACCGGCCGCCGACGAAGCGCCTGGTGAACGATCTTTGGGCAGGCTATGTGTTATCTGATTATAAAATCTGTGTACGCAGATAATACAATTCGTTGACTCTGGCGCGCCCATGTGCAATTTTGCGCCCCATCGAATGCGCCGGACCTGCAGGCCGCAACTCCGGTTTCATATCGATCTGCCGCACGAAGTGTCGGCCGAAGGCCTCAGTGTGGCGCCTCCGCAGCCAGAAGCAGGCGGGGACATCGCGATCTACCGAGCAATGGGAAGACGATGAGACCGCCGTTTTGCATCACCTGCTAGTCGCAGGCTCAGTTTCGCCGGGCGGCGTGGGTTCGGTGTCACTTCATCAATAAGCCACGCGAAAAAGTGAGGAGAACACAATGAGACGATTGCTCTTTCCCGCCGTTGCCCTTGGGGCTCTGCTGAGCGCCGGAGCCGCACACGCAGCCTGCGGCGAGATTACTTTGGCGGTCTTCAGCTGGCAGTCGGCCGAGGCCATGTCCAATGTCGACCAGTTCATCCTGAAGAACGGCTATGGCTGCAACGCCACGACGGTTGCTGGCGACACCGTGCCGACGATCACCGCGATGATCGAGAAGGGCCAGCCGGATATCTCTTCGGAATCGACGCCAAGCCTGCTTGGTGACGTCTATACCAAGGGCGCCGCCGAGGGGCGGATCAGCCAGATCGGCACCGCGATCAGCGACGGACAGGTTTCCGGCTGGTACATTCCCAAATATGTCGCTGACGCGCATCCCGACATCAAGACCGTCGACGACGCCATGAAGCATCCTGAGCTGTTCCCGGCTCCGGAAGACCCTTCCAAGGGTGGCGTTATCCAGGGCCCACAGGGCTGGGGCGACACGGTCGTGACGGCGCAGCTCTATAAAGCCATCGAGGGAGACAAGAAGGGCTTCGAGCTGGTCCCAACGGGCTCGGCTGCAGCGCTCGATGGCGTCATCTCCAAGGCCTATGAACAGAAGCAGGGATTTCTCGCGCAATATTGGGCGCCGACATCGCTGCTGGTGAAGTATCCGATGGTGCGCCTCGAAATGGCTCACGACGATGCCGAGTGGGCGCGTTGCACCTCCAAGCAGGACTGCCCCGATCCGAAGCCGAACTACTGGAAACAGGCAGAGATGGTGACGCTGGCCAGCAGCAAGTTCACCTCGCGTGACGACGTCGGTCCGGTCAAGGACTATTTCGCCAAGCGCAGCTGGACCCAGGCCGAAGTCGGCAAGGTGATGCTGTGGATGACCGACAACCAGGCCAACGGCGAGGACGGCGCCAAGTGGTTCATCAAGAACATGCCGGAAGTCTGGACCAAGTGGGTCCCGGCTGACGTCGCCGAAAAGGTCAAGGCCGCGCTCTAAATCTGGCAACCGAGCAAGTGGAGGCTTTGAGGATTCTCAAGGCCTCCGATGCGGCTCGGTCTGTCGGCGTAGCCTTCGTTCCCTGCTCTCGGCCTGTGGCCGGCAATGTGTCGCCTGTGGCGCACTCACAATAGGGCATCGCGACATGGATTGGCTTTTCAGATTCCCTCAACTCGACCCCGAATTCCTGCTTGCGGTCAAGCGGGCCATCGACGGCGCTTTGAAAGCGCTGACGCGTGGCTACGGTCAATCGATCGAGGATTTCTTCTATCCGCTGCAGCGCGTCCTCATCTTCTTCGAAAGCACCATCTCGAACGCGCCTTGGCCCCTGGTCGTGATCGCCCTGGCCGTCGTCGCTTGGTTTGCGGCACGGCGCTGGGCCGTGGTCGCCGCCGTCGTCGGTACGCTCATCGCCATCGGCCTTCTTGGCCTGTGGCAAGATGCGATGAAGACGATTTCGCTTGTCTTCACCTCGACCATCTTCGCCATTGCCATCGGCATCCCGCTCGGCATCCTGATGAACCGCTACAAGCGCGTTGGCGGGGTCATGCAGACGGTGCTCGACGTCATGCAGACGATGCCGCCTTTCGTCTATCTCATTCCGGTCGTCATGCTGCTCGGCATAGGCCGTGTGCCGGGGTTCATCGCGGTGGTGATCTACGCCATCCCGCCGATCATCCGCCTCACCGACCTTGGCATCCGCCTGGTCGACAAGGAGGTCCTGGAGGCCGCTGACGCCTATGGCTGCTCGCGCTCGCAAAAGCTCTGGAAAGTGCAGATCCCGCTCGCCATGCCGACAATCATGGCCGGCATAAACCAGACGATCATGATGGCGCTCGGCATGGTGGTCATCGCCTCGATGATCGGCGTGCAGGGGCTCGGGCTCAACGTTCTGCAAGCCATCGCCAACCAGTACTTCACGCAAGGCATCTTCAACGGCTTTGCCATCGTCGGCATCGCGATCATTTTCGACCGCATCAGCCAGGCCTATGGGCATCGCCTGCAGAAGCACCGGGGTGCAGCACATGACTAGCAACAACGCGTCAATCGAAATCCGTGACCTCTACAAGATATTCGGAAAGTCGCCGGCGCAACATGTCGACGCGGTCCGCAGCGGCATGACCAAGGCCGAATTGGCAAAGGTGCACGGGCAAATCCTGGGTTTGAATAATATCAACATCTCCATGCCGGCCGGAAAGATCCAGGTCGTCATGGGGCTGTCGGGCTCGGGTAAGTCGACGCTGATCCGGCACATCAACCGCCTGATCGAGCCGACGTCCGGCTCGATCATGATCGATGGGCGTAACGTCCTCGATATGTCCGAGCTGGATCTGCGGGAGTTCCGACGCAATCACACAGCGATGGTGTTCCAGAGGTTTGGACTCCTGCCGCACAGGACCGTCATCGACAACGTGACGTTCGGCCTGGAGGTGCGCGGTGTCGAAGCGGCCAAGAGCCGCGATACGGCCATGGGCTGGATCGATCGCGTGGGGCTTTCCGGTTTCGAGACGCGCTATCCGAACGAACTGTCTGGCGGCATGCAACAGCGCGTCGGACTTGCGCGCGCGCTGAGCAACAATGCCTCGATCCTGCTGATGGACGAAGCCTACTCGGCTCTCGATCCGCTGATCCGGACCGACATGCAGACCATGCTTCTCGAACTGCAGACCGAGTTGAAAAAGACCATCGTCTTCATCACCCACGATCTCGATGAGGCGCTGAGGCTCGGCGACCAGATCGTCATCTTGCGCGATGGCTCGATCATCCAGCAGGGCGACAGCCAGGACATCCTGTTGCGCCCCGCCGACGATTACATCGAGCGGTTTGTCAAGGACGTCAATCGCGGCCGCTTCGTCAAGGTCGATGCCATCATGGAATCCCTGCTGCAATCCGAGAGCAGATCGCTGCCGAAGCTGAAGTCCGGCTTGACGCTCGAGATCGCTGCCAAGGAACTGACGAACTCCTCCTATGATTCAGCCTTCGTCACAGGCGACGGCGGCCGGCCGCTCGGACTGATTTCGCTGCGGCAGATCACGGCGGCTCTTTCATCCGGGGCGGTCGCGTGAGGTACGCAATTGCGTTCTCGGAAAGCGATGACGCGAGAGTTCGCAAACGGCCCTGTTTTGCCGAACAGCCCATTGATCGAAATCGCCACTCCATTGATGGAGAACTATCTTGAAATTCGAAGGCATCTATACACCGGCGATCACGCCGCTTCGCCCTGACGGGCGGATCGACGACGCCGCTTTCGCGGATGTTCTGGAGTCGCTCATCGAAGCCAAGGTGCACGGCATCATCGTTGGTGGATCGACCGGTGAATATTATGCCCAAAGCGCCCAGGAGCGCTTCGAGCTCGGTGCATACGCCAAGCAGGTGATCGGCACCCGCCTTCCGCTGGTCATCGGCACAGGCGCTACCAGGACCGAAGATTCGGTCGAATACGCCAAGGCGGCGAAGGAGATCGGCGCCGACGCGATCCTCGTCTCGTCGCCGCCATATGCCTTGCCGACGGAGCGCGAGAACGCGGTTCATGCGCTCACCGTCGACCGCGCGGCCAACCTTCCGATCATGCTCTACAACTATCCGGCCCGCATGGGCGTGATGATGGGCGAGGAGTATTTCTCCCGCGTCGGCAAATCCCGCAACGTCGTCGCCATCAAGGAAAGCTCCGGCGAAATGGGCAATTTGCACCGGCTTGCCCGCAAGTTCCCGCACATCTCGCTTTCCTGCGGCTGGGACGACCAGGCGCTGGAATTCTTCGCCTGGGGCGCCAGGAGCTGGGTCTGCGCCGGCTCGAACTTCCTGCCGCGCGAGCACGTCGCGCTCTACGAGGCCTGCGTGCTCGAAAAGAACTTCGACAAGGGCCGCGCCATCATGAGCGCGATGCTGCCGCTGATGGACTTTCTCGAATGCGGCAAGTTCGTCCAGTCGATCAAGCATGGATGCGAGCTGATCGGCCTGAAGGCAGGCGGCGTGCGCGCTCCGCTGCGGCCTCTCAATTCGGAAGAAAAGCGATCCCTCCAGACTGTCGTCGCCACGCTGAAGCGGACGGTCGCCCAGATCACGTCGGGAGCAAACCAATGCATGAGCCTTTGACCGCCGCCGAATACAAGGCGCTCGCCGCCGAGATTCAATTCCCGACCAATGCCTTCATCGACGGAGGCTTCCGCCCGGCGAATTCCGGCAAGACCTTCAGGACGACCAATCCGGCGACCGGCGAGGTGCTTGCCGACATCGCGGCTTGCGACGCCAGCGATGTCGACTTCGCCGTGGCCAAGGCCAGGGAGGCCTTCGACGACGGCCGCTGGCAGCATCTCGCGCCTGGCGAGCGCAAGGCCGTCCTGCTCAAATTCGCCAAGCTCCTGGAGCGCAACCGCCACGAGCTCGCGGTCATGGAAAGCCTCGACAGCGGCAAGCCGATCCGCGAATGCCAGACCGTCGATGTGCCGGACACGATCCATACCATCCGCTGGCATGCCGAGCTGATCGACAAGCTCTACGACAACACCGCGCCCGTTGGCTCGAAGGCGCTGACCATGGTCGTGCGCGAGCCGGTCGGCGTCGTCGGCTGCGTCCTGCCGTGGAACTTTCCGCTGCTGATGCTGGCCTGGAAGATCGGCCCGGCGCTTGCGGCCGGGTGCTCGGTCATCGTCAAGCCTGCCCAGGAGACAACGCTGACCACGCTGCGTGTCGCGGAGCTCGCCCATGAGGCCGGCATCCCGGCCGGCGTCTTCAATGTCGTGCCGGGCGGCGGCAAGGAGGTCGGCGAACCGATCGGCATGCATATGGGCGTCGACATGGTGGCATTCACCGGCTCGACGCCGACCGGCCGCCGTTTCCTGCGCTACGCGGCCGACTCCAACCTCAAGCGCGTCGTGCTGGAATGCGGCGGCAAGAACCCGGCCGTGGTTCTCGACGACGCCGAAGACCTCGATCTCGTCGCCGAACAGGTGGTCAACGGCGCGTTCTGGAACATGGGCGAGAACTGCTCGGCCACCTCGCGGCTCATCGTCGACGCCAAGATCAAGGACGAGTTGCTTGAGCGGATCGGCGCCTACATGCGCGAATGGAAGACCGGCGATCCGCTCGACCCTGAAAACCGCATCGGCGCGCTGGTCAGCAAGACCCATTTCGAGAAGGTGAAATCCTTCCTCGGCGACGTGAAGACCGAAAAGCTCTTGGTCGCCCATGGCGGCGCCACGCATAAGGGCGCCTATATCGAGCCGACCGTCGTCGACGGCGTCACGCCTGCGAGCCGCCTCTTCCAGGAGGAAATTTTCGGGCCGATCCTGTCGGTGACGACGTTCAACTCGCTGGGCGAGGCGATCGCGCTCGCCAACGACACGAATTACGGCCTGACCGCGTCCGTCTACACGGGGAGCCTGCGCAAGGCGATCAAGCTCTCCCGCGAGATCCGGGCGGGTGTCGTCACCGTCAACTGCTTCGGCGAAGGCGACGCCACGACACCGTTCGGCGGCTACAAGGAATCCGGCTTCGGCGGGCGCGACAAGTCGGTCTTCGCGCATGACAATTACTGCGAACTGAAGACGGTCTGGATCGACGTTTCGGACCGTTCGGTCGATGAGACCGTGCGGTGAGCGATCTCGTCGTCAAGCGGCTTCCGGCTGAATCCGGAATCTCTGGCTGGGAGGCGATCAGCAAACGCTGCTTCCCGGTCCGCACGCTCGACGGCGACATCAAGGCCGACTGGCTGATCATCGGCGGCGGCTTCGCCGGCCTGTCCGCCGCCCGGCGCCTCGCCCAGCTACGGCCCGGCGACAGGATCGTCCTGCTGGAAGCCGGAGAGGTTGCCAAAGGCCCCGCCGGCCGGAATTCCGGC
>NZ_RZSF01000115.1:0-18072 GCF_004023325.1 Mesorhizobium sp. M1A.F.Ca.ET.072.01.1.1
CGCTCCGCCTTCGGCCCCCACCGCGCCCGCCGCAAGAAGGAGATGGTCAAGAGCCCGCTCGACGAGATCGCCGGCATCGGCCCCGGCCGCAAGCGGGCGCTGCTCCATCATTTCGGCACCGCCAAGGCGGTCAGCCGCGCCGCGGTCGAGGACCTGATCAAGGTCGACGGCATTTCCGAGCACGTGGCGAAGCTGGTCTACAACCATTTTCATGACAGCTGACCATTCTTGCGCCTATTTTGGGTTGACCAATCGAATCTCGCCTGTTGACCCCCCACATTGGCTTCTGATTTGAGTAGGCAGGCGGAGAGAGATCCCGATCAGATATGGCCCAGCGCGCTTTCAACCTGCCGAACATCCTCACCTACGCCCGCATCATCGCGGTGCCGCTGGTGGTGCTGTGCTTTTTTCTCGAAGGCCATCTGAAGTCCTCCGACTTCGCCCGCTGGTCGGCGCTCGCCATCTTCCTGCTCGCCTCCGTCACCGACTATTTCGACGGCTATTTCGCGCGCGCCTGGCAGCAGACCTCCAACATCGGCAAGATGCTGGACCCGATCGCCGACAAGCTCCTGGTCGCCACCTGCCTGCTCTTGCTCGCCGCCGACACCGATCGCCATGCCGGCATTGCCGGTTGGTCGCTCTGGGCGGCGATCATCATCCTGTGCCGCGAGATTCTTGTCTCGGGCCTGCGCGAATATCTGGCGGCGCTGAAGGTCTCGGTGCCGGTGACGCAGCTCGCCAAATGGAAGACGACCATCCAGATGGTCGCCATCGCCTTCCTGCTCGTCGGCCCGGCCGGCGACAAGATCTTCCCGCTGACCACCCAAATCGGCCTGGTGCTCTTGTGGATCGCGGCACTTGTCACCCTCTACACCGGCTACGACTATTTCCGCGCCGGCCTGAAACACATCATGGACGAGTGAGATGTCGACTAAGCTCATCTATTTCGCCTGGGTGCGCGAGCGGATCGGCAAGCCGGAAGAGCATGTCGAACTGCCCGCCGGAGTCGAGACCGTCGCCGACCTGTTGCGCTGGCTGAAGTCGCGCGGCGAGGAATACGAAAACGCGCTGCAATATCCGGACGTCATTCGCGTCGCCATCAACCAGGAACATGTCGGCCATCGCGAGAAAATCGCGGGCGCGCTCGAGATCGCGCTGTTTCCGCCGATGACCGGGGGCTGAGATGGCGAGCACGGTCGTGCCGGCCATCCGCGTCCAGCGCGAGGATTTCGACGTCGCCGCCGAGATTGCCGCGCTGACCGAGGGCCATGCCGATATCGGCGCCGTAGTCACCTTCTCCGGTCTCTGCCGTGACGAGCAGGGCGCGCTCGCCGCCCTCGAACTCGAGCACTATCCCGGCATGGCCGAGGTCGAGATCGGCCGCATCGCCACTGAGGCCATCGGGCGTTGGCCGCTGCAGGGGCTCACCGTCGTACACCGCCATGGAAAAATCACGCCGGGCGAAAACATCGTGCTGGTGGTCGCGGCCTCCGCGCATCGCCAGGCGGCCTTCGAGGCGGCGAATTTCCTGATGGATTACCTGAAGTCGCGCGCGCCCTTCTGGAAGAAGGAGCACCGTGCCGACGGCTCCGAAGGCGGCTGGGTCGAGGCCAAGGAAGCCGACGACGAAGCCGCGGATCGTTGGAAGACCCCGGACAAGTAAGCCAGGACGGCATTGCCTTGGCGATCGCCCCATCTGGCGCGCTTCGCAGCACCTTTTCCCCTTGGGGAGAAGAGGGTCGCCCCGAACTGCTCTTCGCAATTTCGGTTGGCAATCCGCCTGAGGGACAAGCCGGCGAAATTTCCTCCCCAAGGCCATCGAACGACCGCAATCCTTCCCGACCTTGCAAATCGGTTTGATTTGCTGGGCGGGAGCAATCTTATGCTGGACAGGATTGCGGAATTTTTCATCTTCGGCCTTGTGCCGCTGGTGGTCGGCGTGCTTGCGGTACCGGAGTTCACCAGTGCCGCCGAAAAGACGATTGCCGGCGAGGTGACCTATCGCGAGCGCATCGCGCTGCCGCCCAATGCCGTGCTTTCGGTCGAGCTCGCCGACATCTCGCTGGCCGACGCGCCGGCGACGCTCCTCGGCCAGCGCAAGATCGTGCTGGCCGGCCAAGTGCCGATCAAATTCGAGATCGGCTTCGATCCCAAGGCGATCCAGCCCGGCAGGACCTACGCTCTGCAGGCCCGCATAACGGTCGATGACCGGCTGATCTTCGTCACCGACACTCGCCACCAGGTCGATCCGCTGGACGTCAAGCCACAGACCATCGTGCTGAAGAAGGTCACGTCGTAACCTGGCTTGGTTCGCAAGATTCCCGACACGCCGGAAACGCATAGAGACGAGGGATCGCGGCTGCTTCTGCGTCAGCGGCCACCCCTGGAGTTCCGGTCTCTCGTCCGCCACCATAGCGGATTCGGCAAATGTTAAGGGGGCGCGAAAGGAACGCGGCGCAACCCTAGTTGCCCCGATTGACCGCGACCCCGCGACCACCTAGTTTCCCTCGTCAAATGGGGATGGGGTTCCCCCGAAACCGCCCGAGCTTTTCGCATTCGGGCTGATGACTCCTGCCAGGCGTGCTTTCGCGCGGCAGGATTTGTTTTTTCCGCTCGCACATGCCTGTCTTGATGGCGCGATTCCCGCGAGGAATCGCTTTGTGGAAAGGCAATGAAGCGATGAGCCTTGCGGCCTGCGCCCTGGTCCTGATCGGCGGCTTCCTCGGCGGTATTTCCCGCTTCTTCCTGTCGGGCCTTGTCGGCCGCAGCGTCGGCGAGACCTTTCCCTGGGGCACGCTGGTAGTCAACGTCTCCGGCGCGCTTGCCATCGGCGCCTTCGCCGGCGCGGCGCGGGCCGTCGGCGGCATCTTTTCCGCCGAACTCGTGCGCGACCTGATCGTGGTCGGGCTGTTCGGCGGCTACACCACGGTTTCGTCCTTCTGCCTACAGACGCTGAACCTCGCGCTCGACGACGAGAGGCGGCTCGCCGCTCTCAACGTCGTCGCCTCGGCGGCGCTCTGCGTGCTTGCCGTCGCCTTTGGCTTTTGGACCGTCGAGCGGATGGCAGGGTAGGGCCTATGCTTGGAAACGATAGACAGACAGCCATGCGGCTTTATCTGGCGGTGGGCTGCGGCGCGGCCATCGGTTCGCTGGCGCGCTTCCTGTGCGGCTACGTCGTCGTCTCCCTGCTGGGCTGGAGCGCGCTGCTTGCAACGGCGTTCGTCAACGTCGTCGGCTCCTGGGTCATCATGTTCTTTTCCACGCTGACCCGGCCGGATGGACGCCTGATGATCGGCCCGGCCGGCCGCCAGTTCGTGACCGGCGGCTTCTGCGGCGGTCTCACCACTTTTTCGTCGATGAGCCTCGACACCTTCATTCTGCTTCTCGAGGGCGACCTCGGCCTTGCGGCGACCTATCTTGTCAGTGTGGTGGTGCTGTCGCTTGCGTCGGCCTGGCTCGGCCATCTCATGGCGGCCAGGTTCAACCGCTTGCCGATCACCAGGTGATCAGGGAGGAGAGCATGGCACTTCTCGCCGGCTCGGAGGCCTCCGGCGCTGCCGCGGGCAATCGCCCGTTCCTAGAGCGTGCCCGGCCGGCTGCTCCAACAAAAAGGCGGCCCGAGAGCCGCCTTCATTGCCGGAACCGTAGCGTGTCAGCCGACGATCTCGGTGTCGGAGAACCAGTACCTGATCTCCTGCGCGGCGGTCTCCGGCGCGTCCGAGCCGTGCACCGAATTTTCGCCGATCGACAGCGCATGCACCTTGCGGATGGTGCCCTCGGCGGCATTGGCCGGGTTGGTGGCGCCCATCACTTCGCGGTTCTTGGCAATGGCGTTGTCGCCCTCCAGCACCTGCACGACGGTCGGGCCCGACGACATGAACTCGACGAGCTCGCCGAAGAAAGGACGCTCCTTGTGGACGGCGTAGAAGCCTTCGGCCTCGCGGCGGCTCATCCATACGCGACGCGACGCGACGACGCTGAGGCCCGCGTCTTCCAGCATCTTGGTGATGGCGCCGGTCAGATTGCGCTTGGTGGCATCCGGCTTGATCATGGAGAAGGTGCGTTCGATCGCCATTGGTTTGTCCTTGTTCTGGGAATGGAAATTGGAGTGGCGGGCTCTATACAAGCCGCTTTGCGGCTTGCCAAGGGGAGGCGGCTTCTGGTCAAGGCCGGCCGTTTGCGGGATAATTAGACGGCTGAGAGCGCGCTTCGCGTGCAGTCCGGAGCGCCGCGGCAGCGGAGCAGGAGGCGATGAACCGGCTCTACCTCAGACGCGACGATATCGCCGGCATTTTCTTGATGGCCGTGGTCCTTGCCGTGATCGTCTTCGTCCTGCTGTTCTTTCCGCAAACCGGACAGCAGAATTTCGGCTTCGGCCCGGAATGGCAATGCGCCCGCATGGGAGGGGGCGATCCGATCTGCGTCAGGCTGGTCGAAAACGATGAAGCCGGAAAATTCCCGCCTTGAGGGGGAGATGGCCGGCAGGCCAGAGCGGGGCGCCGCGCGTGAAACGCCGACTTCTTCTCTCGCAAGTAGGCACCGCAGCTGTTGAGGCGCCCACTCTGTCACCTTCGGCGACATCTTCCCACAAGAGGAAGATTAGCGCCTTAGGCCGCCGCGGCGACCTGCCGGCCGATTCCGCCATGCAGGTCGAGGCAGCGTTCGAACCATTCGGCAACGCCGTCGCCCGTCTCGAGCAGCTGGTAGGGCGAGGCGACGCGCGCCCATTGCAGCGCCCCGAACACGATGTAATCGGCAAACAGCGGCGATGTCCCGCCGATGAAAGGCTGGTAGCTGAGCATCGAGCGCAGCGGCTCGAGCGAGGCACGAAAGCCGACAAGCCCCGTGTCGCGGCCGGCCACCACCTCTTCGAGCCGCTTGCCGAGCCGCTGCTCGCGGCTCTCGCGGAAATAGGCGCGGTTCGCCTCGTCCTGCATGCTGTGCAGATCGGTCAGCAGCACCGTCATGAGGTAAGGATGGATGGTGAGCTGCGACCAGCGTTCGATGAAGCGCGCCGTCGCCTTGCCGCCTTCGCCGCCGAACAACGTCGGCCGCTCGGGGTAGGCTTCGTCGAGATAGAGTGCGATGGCAAACGAATCGGCCACCACGCGCTCGCCGTCGCGGATCACCGGCACCGTCTTCGACACGCCGCCTTCCACCTTGGGGACTTCCAGGAAGCGCGTCGGCACCTTGGTGGCATCGAGCCCTTTGTGGGCCAGCGCCATCTTCGTCTTCCAGCAATGCGGACTGAAGGGGCGTTTTGCGTCGTGGCCGACGAGATCATAGAACAGAATGGTCATTACGGTTCCTGCGGGTTACGAAGAGCCGGGATTCGTTGCGAGCCGGGTGGAAGAATGAAACAGCATTTCATGATGTTTGCGGCCTACAATCAATGGGCCAACACGCGCATCTATGATGCCGCCGCCGATCTCAGCGAAGAGGAACTCGGCCGCGATGTCGGCGCCTTCTTCGGCTCGATGCTGGGCACGCTCAATCACCTGCTCGTCACCGACCGCGTCTGGATGAAGCGCTTTACCGGCGAGGGGGACGCGCCCTCAAACCTTGCGACGATCCTCTATCGCGCCTTCCCGGGCTTGCGCCTGGCACGCGAGGCCGAGGACAGGAGGATCGTCGACTGGATGGACGGCATGACCGATAAGGCGCTCACCGGGCGATTTTCCTATATGACCACTGACATGCGCACCGTTTCGCAGCGGCTGGCGCCGGCGCTCAGCCATCTCTTCAATCACCAGACCCACCATCGCGGCCAGGCGCATATGTGCCTTACCGTCCTCGGCAGGCCCTCGGTGCCGCTTGACCTGATGCAGTTCCAGCGCTCCGAAGAAGGCCGCGCCTACGCCTGAAGCTTGCGGGATTCCGGTTGGCCAATTCCGGAAAACTAAAAAACACTTCAATTTCGTCTATATTTTTAAAGCAGAAGTATCGTTTTTGAAAACTAGGATTCGTCATATGCGCAATAGCTAAAGAAACCGAAAGGGCACTCTCGGCGTATTTCTGTCTCAAAAGCTACGCGCGCTAGAAAAGCGCAACAAATGATGCAAGGCGGAAATACAAAACCACAGGGAGAATGTCATGGCCAGTATCGTAAAAAGATTCGCCAACGCATTGGCGAGTGGTGCAATCGTCGTTGCTCTTGCCATGCCTGCGAACGCCCAGACCGTCGGGGTCGGTGGCCTCGGCGGCGTATCCGTAGGCGGCAACAACGCCGACGCCAATGCGGGCGGCCCAAATGGGGCTGACGGCAATGCATCCTTCGGCGGCAGCAACAGCAGCGCCAGGGTTTCGATCGGCGGCGCAAGCGGCGGCAGCGGAAACGCCACCATCGGCGGCAGCAGTTCCACAGCCACCGCATCCATCGGCGGCACAAACGGGGCTGGAGCCGATGCGACTTTGGGCAACGGCACCAATAGCGCGCTCAACGTGACGACGGGCGGCACGAGCGGCACTGGCGTCGCCCTCGGAGCGGGCGCCACCGTTCCTGGAACCGTCGGCGCGACGCCGCCGGGAACGACGAACCTGTCCTCCGCCGTCGCTCAAATGTCGAGCAGCCAGTTGTCGCGGATGAAGAAGCGCTGCGTCGATGTGCTCAGCAGCGAAGGCACCTATGATCGTGATCTGAGGGCGCTCTGCCTGATGATTTCGCGTCGTTGACGGCGCGCAACGAGAGCTTCCGGCCAACTGCAAAGCCCGCCGCTGCGTCGGCGGGCCTTCTTCAGGCTGGCGGCGCGCTCGACGCCTGGTTAACCACATTCCCATTGAAGCCAATATATTAGGACTTCGTTTGCGCTCGCGCTCCACAATAGGCCAGTTGTAGTGGGAGCAATGCCATGCGCATCGATTTGTCCCCCACCAGTTGGGGCAGGGTCGCGCTGGTCACCGTTGCCGGCACGGCATTCTTCATTGCCGCGGCCTTTTTCGTCGATTCCTTCAACTTCCCCTCGTTGTCACCCGAAGCGCTGCTCTGGGCCAAGCTCACCGACCTGTTCCTGCCGCTCATCCTTGGCGGCTCCTTCCTGTTCTTCCTGATGTGGAAGATGCGCCAGCTGGCCATCGCCCAGAAGGAGCTCAGCATCATTGCCGCGACCGACAGCCTGACGGCGGTCTTCAACCGCGGCGCTTTCTCGATGCTGGTCGAGGCCTATCTCGACAAGGCTCGCAGCCATGCGGTCGCCGAAGCCGGCGCGCTGCTGATCGTCGATGCCGACCACTTCAAGTCGATCAACGACCGGCTCGGCCACGATTGCGGCGACCAGGCGCTGAAGCTGATCGCGAGCACGATCCGGAGCCAGCTCCACGGCGCCGACATCGTCGGACGCATCGGCGGCGAGGAATTCGCGGTCTTCCTTCCGGGCGCCGACGCGACACGCTCCTTCCTGGTCGCCGAGTCGATCAGACTGCGTATCCGCGAGGCCGAGTTCGCGCCGGGCGGGCAGCCGTGCCCGCTTTCGGTCAGCATCGGCGGCGTCGCGTTCAGCGGGCCCACCACCTATCACCACATGTTTCGGGTCGCGGACAGGCATCTTTACAAGGCGAAGTCGAACGGACGCGACCAGGTGAGCTTCGAAAGCCCGCGCAGCAGGCTATCCGGCGAGGCCGCCGGCACCTTCCACTGAACGAACCCGCGCAGCAGGGAACGGAGCGCCCTCACCAGCGGTGGGGTTGAGTAGGAGTGTCGAGCCGCCTTTGGGTAAGCGTCTATTTCCACATTCCGCGCATGCGCGCGCCGAGATCGACCTTGACACCCGGCTTTTGGCGCGGGTCGTCCGTGATCGCCGCGCTCGCCCAGGATGACTGTTCGAAAGCCGAAAGCATCGAGGCCGGGATGAAGCGGGTGCGCGAGGCATAGACGTGACGGTCGCCGCGCGCCGGCTGATTGTGCGGATAAAAGCGCTGCGGCACCACCAGGTGCAGGCTGTCCTTGGCGCGCGTCATCGCCACATAGAGCAGCCGCCGCTCCTCCTCGATATCCTCCTTGGTGCCGACGCCGAGATCGGCCGGGATGCAGCCGTCGACCGTGTTGAGCACGAAGACGTTCTTCCACTCCTGGCCCTTGGCCGAATGGATCGTGGACAGGATCAGGTAATCCTCGTCGCGATGCGGCGGGCCGGCCTGGTCGCTGGTGGCGTCGGGCGGGTCGAGCGTCAGCTCGGTCAGGAAACGCTCGCGCGAGGGATAGCCCGACGCGATCTGCTCGAGCTGCAACAGGTCGGCCCGGCGCGTGATCGCGTCCTCGTGGATGCGCTCCAGATGCGGCTCGTACCAGAGCCTGACCCGCTCGAGGTCGGCCGGCCATTTGGCGCCGGCGCGCAGCCCGCTGTAGATGTCGAGGAAGACCGGCCAGTCTTCGGCCGCGCGCTGCGGCGGCCGGAAGCGGGCAAGGCCGAGCGTCTCGTCGAGCGACGTCGCCATCGCCTCGACGATCTGTGAGGCGGCCGAAGGCCCGATGCCGGGCATCAACTGCAGCACCCGGAAGCCGGCGACCCTGTCGCGCGGGTTCTCGGCAAAGCGCAGCATCGCCAGCATGTCTTTCACGTGCGCGGCATCGAGGAATTTCAGCCCGCCGAATTTGACGAAGGGGATGTTGCGCCGCGTGAGCTCCACCTCCAGCGGCCCGCTGTGATGCGAGGCGCGGAACAGCACGGCTTGCGCCTTGAGCGCCGTGCCGGCCTCGCGCTCGGCAAGGATCGCCTGGCAGACATAATTGGCCTGCTCAGCCTCGTCGCGCACGCTTACCAGTTGCGGTTTGTGCGACGACCGGCGTTCGGTCCAGAGATTCTTGGTGAAACGCTCGCTTGCCTCGCCGATCACTTTGTTGGCGGCGGCCAGGATCGGCTCGGTCGAGCGGTAATTGCGCTCCAGCATGACGATCTCGGCGCCTTGCGCGAACTGTTTTGGGAAATCGAGAATGTTGCGCACTTCCGCGGCCCGGAAGGAATATATCGACTGTGCGTCATCGCCCACCACGGTCAAGCCCGCGCCGTCCGGCTTCAGCGCCAACAGAATAGAGGCCTGCAGCCGGTTGGTGTCCTGGTATTCGTCGATCAGCACGTGGTCGAAGCGGGAGCCAAGGTGAGCGGCGATCTCCGGCTCGGCCGCCATCTGCGCCCAGTAGAGCAAAAGGTCGTCGTAATCGAGCACGTTCTGCGCCTGCTTGGCCTCGACATAAGCCGCGAACAGCTCCTTCAGCTGTTCCGCCCATCCTGAGCACCAGGGAAAGGCCGAGCCCAGCACCTCGCCGAGCGGCGCCTGGGCGTTCACCGCCCGCGAATAGATCTGCAGGCAGGTGGCTTTGGTCGGGAAGCGGCTTTCGGTCTTGGAAAAACCGAGCTCGTGCCGGGCAAGGTTCATCAGGTCGGCCGAATCCTCGCGATCGTGGATGGTGAAAGCCGGATCGAGGCCGATCTGATCGGCATAGTCGCGCAAGAGTCTGGCGCCGATACCGTGGAAAGTACCGGCCCAGGAGAGCGCATCGGCGATGATCGCGGCATCGCGGCCCAGCACCTCGCCGGCGATGCGCTCGACGCGCTTTGCCATTTCAGCTGCGGCGCGGCGCGAAAAGGTCATCAAAAGGATGCGGCGCGGATCGGCGCCCTTGACGATGAGGTGCGCCACGCGATGCGCCAGTGTGCTGGTCTTGCCGGAGCCGGCGCCGGCGATCACCAGCAGCGGCGCGGCCACCTTGCCGTCGCCATGCACCACCGCCAGCCGCTGCTCGTCGTTCAGCCGGGCAAGATAGGCAGGAGTTTCGAAGGACGAATCACGGGCGGCGATGTTCATCGCCCATCAAGCATCGTTTCCGCTTTGTTCGCAATACAGCCAATCTCGCCCAAAGGCGGCCAAGTGGGGGATGCCCGGCAGGGCAGAGGGGACGCTGTACGCGCCGGCATGTGCTGGATAGGCCGGCCATCTTCCCAACAAGCGCGAGATTGGCCGATCTACCTTTTCGGCTCGACGCCCATCGCCGCCGACTGGCGCCGCAGCGACCGCCGATCGTCCGGCGGCGCGAGATCGCCGGACGCCTCCTCGATGATCCTCATCGTGACGCGATAGGCCGTGTAGCCGAACAGGCCGACGAGCAGCAGACGGATCATGACATCTCCTCGTGAGTTAACGAGGTTCAACCGGAGACAGGCGCGTTGGTTCCCGCCGGACGGCGCAACCAAACCGCCGCCGCCTCGTTTGCTTCGAAGAAAGGGGCGAACGAGAGGAGGTCGTCATGAAGAAACTTCCTGTGCTGCTGGCTCTCGCGGCAGGGCTCGGGCTCGCCGCCTGCGACAACAGCGTGCAGCCCACCAAGGCGCCAAGCGACACCGTCGACAAAAACCCGCAGGTCGATAAGAACCCGGTGCCGCAATCGACCACCGGCGGCGACCAGCCCGGCACGCCGCCGAAGCAATGAGAGCGGACGATGTTGTCGGGAGACGAAGCGGCGCCGCCGCAGAAGAAGGCCGGCGCTGCTTGGGAGGAAGCTGGAAAGCGCCGGCCAAGCGGGAAAATCAGGCCCGCCGCAGGACCAAAGATAGCTGAGTCTCTCCGCCGCGTCATGGGGCGATCGCGCTAGCCGGCTATAGCCTTCAAAGATCGGAGATTCTCAGGGGTGTGTTTGCGTCGCTTGCGCCGCCGCGTCACGCCATCGCGGCGCGCGCCAGCGGCACGTTGGCGATCTCCAGGTCCAGTTGGCGCTGCGTCAGCGCCGCTTCGGCCATGATCCACTGCTTGAACAGCTCGACCTTGCGGGCGCCAAGCGCCTTGATGGGGCTGACGAAATACCAGCCGGCGGTGTTGGGATGGTGGACCGCGAAGGGGGCGACCAGCCGCTCGGCTCGGATGTCGCTTGCCATATAGGCGCGGTTGGCGACCGCAAAGCCCATGCCGGCATTGGCCGCCTCGTAGGACATCATGCAGGAATCGAAATAGATGCTCTTGGTCTCGCCAAGCACGAAACTCGCGCCGGCAAAAGCCAGCCACGACTGCCAGTTCTGGGTGCAGGTGTCGGAGTGGAGCAGGGTGAAGTGCCTGAGGTCCTCCGGCGTCACCTTGGACAGCGGCTTATCGCCCAGCACCTCGCGGAACAGCTTGCGGCTGCACACCGGCGTCAGGTCCTCCTTGAACAGCAGCGCGGAGTTGAGGCCGGGGAAATTGCCGTCGCCATAGCGGATCTCGAGATCGTATTCGGAGGTCGCGAATTCATGCGTGGCATAGGAAGTCGAGACCCGCATCTCGATATCCGGATACTGCCGCTGGAAGGTGGAAAGCCGCGGAAACAGCCAGCGCGCCGCGAAGGTCGGCAAGACGCAGATCTTCAGCACATGCGCCTGGGATTGGCCGGTCGCCTCCATGCTGGCAGCCACGATCCGCTCCAGCGCCTCGCGCACGCGCGCCACGTAGGTCTCGCCTTCCGGCGTCAGCGACACCGCATTGCCGCCGCGCTGGAAGATCTTGAAGCGCAGCTGGTCCTCCAGGCTCTTCACCCGCTGGCTGACGGCGGAGGCGGTAATGAACTGCTCTTCGCCCGCGCGCGTGAAGTTGCGGTGCCTGGCGGCGCTCTCCACGATTTTCAGCGAGTTTAAGTTGACCTGGCTGAGCAGACGCACGGGGTTCGACCTTTAGCTATGCTTAAAGTAGCACCAGCATTCCTAAATTTACAGGGGAGGGTGCTCAATCGACTGTTTACCAAGTGTTGCCCCGACCTTGGAGAAGTAGAATGAACGCCCATACAATCCCCGAACTGCGCTATGCGATGAGCCGTGAAGCCATCATCGGTCATGATACGGCGTGGAAAGTGTCGAGCTTCGGCGTCGCCCAGTATCTTCACGGCTACGACCCGCAACTGCTCGCCGCGATCGAGGAGGCGGCGCTCAAGCTCAAGGCCAGCCACGCCGTGCACAAGCATCTCGACCTCACCTTCATCACCGGCGCGGACCGCTACATTCTCGAGATCAAGGAACTGCTCAACGACAAGCTGCGGCTGGAACGGCTGTCCGACATGATGGGCACCAAGCTCGAACCCTATCCGCTGTCTATCGTCGGCTCGACCGTCACCTTCATGAACCCCAAGGACGGCGCCGTCGACTGGCACTGCGATGGCGTTCCGGTGACGGAACTCATTCCGCTCTCGATCAGCGATCCTCTGATCGGCGGCCATCTTGAAATCTATTGCGACGATTCCGAGACGGGGCGTGCCATCCTCGAATCCGGCAGCGACCTGCCGCGTAACAGGGTCATGCGCATCGACCACAAGATGAATTACGCCACGCTCGGCCAGTTCCTCGGCGTGCTCCATCGCACCGCGCCGATCCAGCTCGGCTCGCGCGTCACCCTGGTGCTCAACCAGCGTTCGGTGGCGAAGCCCTATGTCGACGACAACCGCATGTTCTACCTCGCCGCCGACAACGACCAGGACCGCGGCTGGGTGAACGAACTCGCCGAGGACGTCTGGACGAACCAGCTGCCGGCCTATCGCCGCCATGCCGAAGAACATCCCGTGCCGAAGCCGGCTGTCGATCCGGTCTCCGGCGGAGCCAGGGAATCGTGGTAGTGGCTGACGATCCGGCCGGTCGCCAGCCGCCTTCAGCATCGCTAAGCCTGGGCCCGGTCACCGCCGGAAGGCGGAAGGACCGTTCCAGCGCCGCTCCCCCGGTGGCGCTGGCCTTTGCCTTCGGCGCCGTGGCGCTCTGGGCAACCAACGCTTTGGTCGGCAAGACGCTGCTTGCCAATCACCCGGTATCGGAGGTGCAGTTCCTGCAGTTCTCAGGCGCCGCGCTGGTCTTTGCGCTGATCAGGTTCTTCCCTTCTCCCCTTGTGAAGTCCGAAGGAGGGGGCGAGACCCGTGGCTCGCGCCCGGGCAGTGGCCTCGCCAAGCGAGATCGGATCAAGGGGGCGGGACGGATCGCCGACGCAGGAGTTTCTTCCAACATCCCTCATCCGTCTCGGGGCTCTGCGCCGATCCAGCTTCTCCCACAAGGGGAGAAGGGGAGTACCGTGCTCGCCTGCGCCGTCGGCTTCATCGGCCTGGTCGGCACCATGGTGCTGCAATACATCGCCTTCGCCTCGATGCCGGTCATCGAGGCCAATCTCGTTGCCTACACCTGGCCGCTGATGGTCGCCGCCGCTGTCATCGTGCTCGGCCGTCCGAGACGGCCAATGCTGCTTGGACTGACCGCCGCGCTTGGCTTCGCCGGCGTCGCGCTGGTGATCTCCGGCGGAGACGCGCGTGCCTGGTTCGCGGGCAGCCCCGCCGGGTATTGCGCCGCCTTCGGCTCGGCACTTTGCATGGCCTTCTACTCGCTTGCCGTCGGCCGCCTTGCCGTGCCGCCGGATCGGCTTCTGCTGCCTTCGGCGCTGATCGGCGTGGCGCTGACCTTCGCATGGTGTCTGCATGACGGCGTCGCCGCCCTGGGCGGCTTGGACCTGCTGCTCGGACTCTATCTCGGCGCCGGGCCGATGGGGCTCGGCTATTATTTCTGGTCGCGCGCGCTCGGCCTCGATCAGGATGGGCGGCTCGCGGTCGTGGCGTACCTCACGCCGATCGCTTCCACGCTTCTGCTGGCGCTGTCGGGCGAAAGCCTGTCGATGACGGCCATGGCTGGCGCCGTCCTTGTCATCGGCAGTTGCATTGCTGTCGGCATCGAACGTCCGGAGGGCTGAAGACCATGCCAGGGATCGTACCAGGAAAGATGCCAGGGAGCGGGCTTGACGACGACGAACGCCGGGCCAGACAGGAGGCGCATTGGCTGGTCAAGGAATTCGGCGCCGAGGCGCAGCTCTATGCCGCCATGAAGGCTGAGAAGGCCATCGAGCAGAAGGATTTCGGCCGCTGCGCCCGCTGGAAACGCGTGCTGGAGATTCTGGCCGACGGCCCGACCGATCTCCGGCGCGGCGCTGCCGCGAAATAAGCGACTTGCCCTAACGAATCGGGCATGATCGATGATCGGAGAGCCAGCGCTGCTCGCAATTATTGGCTTTCCGTCCAGAATTCCAATTTTTGCAGGAATTACCCGTAGAAATTGAAGTGCTGTTGCGTCATTTACTCGCCCGTGCAGAGCTTCGGTGCTGTAAAGTGTTTGTTGTAGGTATTAGAATTCCTAACTTGCGCGGTCGCGGCCCGCGGTGAAAACATACCTTCGGTATTGAGCCTCGTACGTTTACTGACTCTGGACGTCCGTTGGGGGACAGGTCCAATAAGATACCTAGACTAAAGTCTTAAAAACAGCTGGTCATTTGAGAGCCAGCAGAAGGTGAAAAAATTGTCCAATATCGACGACAAGACTGCAATCGAGCTGACCGCCGACATTGTTTCGGCCTATGTGGGCAACAACCCGCTTCCGGCATCCGGCTTGCCTGATCTGATCGCCAGCGTCAGCGCTTCGGTGCGCAAGCTCGCCGGGGGCGCCCCGGTGAAGGAAAGCGCGCCGCAGACGCCGGCCGTCAATCCGAAGCGTTCGGTATTCCCCGACTACATCGTCTGCCTCGAGGACGGCAAGAAGTTCAAGTCGCTGAAGCGGCACCTGTCGACCGACCATGGGCTGACGCCGGACGAATATCGCGCGAAATGGGGCCTGCCGGCGGACTATCCCATGGTGGCGCCCAGTTATTCGGCCACTCGCTCGGCGCTCGCCAAGTCTTCCGGCCTGGGCCGCAAGCCGGCCGCGGAGTCCGGCAGGGGCAAGCGCAAAGCCAAGGCCTGAGCCGAAGGTCATGCTGCCCGCAACGGACGGCGCCACGCCGTCGGCCGACCGCTTTGCCGCGCTCGACGCGTTGCGTCGCAGGGTGGCCATCCAGTCGTGCGCCGATGCCGGCGAGGGGGTCAAGGCGCGGCGCGTCCTGTTTTCATTGGACCTGCCGGCCATCGATCTGCGTACCGCGCTCGACGCGCTCGACAATTTCGAGCGCGCCATCGTCGAGCATGATGACCGGCCGGTCGTCGCTGCGCGACGGCTGAGATGCCTCGCGGTCCTGGACGGCATCATCGGCGGCTGAAAAGGCGCATGATCAAGGCGGTTCCGGGATAACCGCGCAGCGGTTTTCCGGAATCGCGGGAGGAGCGGTATTCAGCGTCAGCACCTGTCAAAGCCGGACCCGCTCGGGCCGCCTTCAATTGCGCGGCAGCTTGCCCGCCCCGGTGCCTCGATCCTGTTCGGCTGCGAGGCTGTCCGCCTCGACGGCGGTCATTTCCAGAAAATAGACAAGCATTTGATAGCGCGTGCTTGAAAGCATCTTCGCCAGCCTGCGCGTGATCTCCGCCACATATCTCAGCATGCGCAGATCGTTTGCCGCCCCGTCCATCGTGAGCTCCTAAACAAGCCAAGTTATTGTTGTTGCTCTTCTTGATCGTTCTTGGCGCTTACGCGCCACTCACAGCGCAATTCCAAATTCGCAGGGTCACGACAAAACTGAAGTCAATTTTCGGAAAGCATCAGGCCTGGGCCAAAAGCTTTCGACGCGCGGCAGCCCAGAGCGGCGCTGCGCCGCCGGCCTATCGGTCATTGCGTAGGCGACGTCTGGGATTGTTTTCCAGGATAAATTTGGATCAGCAGGTGTTTCGTCGCGTCCGCCTCTGGCCTGCCGGTCATCTCCCCCACTTGGGCGGAGATTGGCAGCGTCGGCGCCGCGCTTGCCGGGTCGGTTAAGGGGAGCACTGCAGCCGTCTCGCCCTCAAACAGCACCACCTGCGTCGCCAGCGCGGCGGTCGTGGCGACCTGGAAGAAGATGAACGCGAGGGCGAAATAGCGGATCACGGGGCTCAGAACGCTTCGGCCGGCAACTGGTTCCCTGATTGGGCTCGGGACCGGCGCCCGGAACACGGCGAGCCGTCCTCCAGGCCTGGCTCTTGCGAAGCGCCGACGTCCGGTGCAAAAGCCCGCCCATGCTTATCATCAACGATCTCTCGCTGCGCATGGCGGGGCGCCTGCTTCTCGATCATGCCTCGCTGACCCTGCCGGCCGGCACCAAGGCCGGTCTCGTCGGCCGCAATGGCACCGGCAAGACGACACTGTTCAAGGCAGTCACCGGCGATTTCCCCTCCGAGACCGGCTCGATCAGCCTGCCGAAAAACACCCGCATCGGCCAGGTCGCACAGGAAGCGCCGGGCACCGAGGAGCCGCTGATCGACATCGTGCTGAAAGCCGATGTCGAGCGGCAGGCCTTGCTGGAAGAGGAGAAGACCGCGACCGATCCGCACCGCATCGCGGAAATCCACACACGGCTCGCCGACATCGATGCGCATTCGGCCGAATCCCGCGCCGCCACCATCCTTGCCGGCCTCGGCTTCGACGATGCGGCGCAGAAGCGCCCGGCTTCGTCCTTCTCCGGCGGCTGGCGCATGCGCGTGGCCTTGGCCGCCGTGCTGTTCTCCGAACCCGATCTTCTGTTGCTCGACGAGCCGACCAACTATCTCGACCTCGAAGGCACGCTCTGGCTCGAGAACTATGTCGCAAAGTATCCGCACACGGTTTTGCTCATCTCGCACGATCGCGACCTGCTCAACCGCGCGGTCAATTCGATCGTCCATCTCGACCAGAAGAAGCTGACCTTCTGGCGCGGCGGCTACGACCAGTTCGAGCGCCAGCTCACCGAGCAGCGCGAGCTGCAGGAAAAGAGCCGCGTCAAGCAGGAAGCGCAGCGCAAGCATATGGAATCCTTCGTCGAGCGTTTTCGCGCCAAGGCCTCGAAGGCCAGGCAGGCGCAATCGCGGCTGAAGGCGCTGGAGAAGATGAAGCCGATCGCCGCGGTGGTGAACGACACGGTGCGGCCGTTCTCCTTCCCCGAGCCGGTGAAGACGGTGGCCTCGCCGATCGTGGCGCTCAACGGCGTCAATGTCGGCTACACCGAGGGCAATCCGGTGCTGAAGAAGATGACGCTGCGCATCGATGCCGACGATCGCATCGCGCTGCTCGGAGCCAACGGCAACGGCAAATCGACGTTCGCCAAGATGCTAGCCGGCCGCCTCAAAGCCGAGACCGGCACGATGACGGTGGCGCCGGGCCTGAAGGTGGCGATCTTCGCGCAGCACCAGCTCGACGATCTGCGTCCCGAGGAAAGCGCCTATGAGCATGTGCGCCGGCTGATGCCGGATGCGCCGGAAGCCAAGGTGCGCGCCCGCGTCGCGCAGTTCGGGCTGTCGACCGAGAAGATGAACACCGCGGCGAAAGATCTGTCCGGTGGCGAGAAAGCGAGGCTCTTGATGGGGCTCTCGGCCTTCGAGGGGCCGAACCTGTTCATCCTCGACGAGCCCACCAACCACCTCGACATCGACAGCCGCGAGTCACTGATCCATGCGCTCAACGATTTCCCTGGCGCGGTGATCCTCATCTCGCACGACCGGCATCTTCTGGAGGCGACGGCGGACCGGCTGTGGCTGGTCAAGGACGGCGCGGTCAATCCTTATGACGGCGACCTGGAGGATTATAAAACGCTGGTCACCGGCGTTTCCTCAAATCGTCGCGAGCAGAAGGAGGCGGACAAGGCATCCAAGGCCGACCGTCGCCGCGAGGCCGCCGCCCGGCGCTCGGCGCTCGAGCCTCTAGCCAAGGAGATCCGCGCCACCGAGGCGCTGATGGACCGCATCCGCAAGCGCATCGACCTGATCGAGGACGAGCTCGCCAACCCGGCGATCTACGAGAAGGACCCGTCCACAGCGACGCGACTGGCCAAGGAACGCTCGCAACTTGCCCACACACTTGCCCTCAACGAGGACAAGTGGCTGACGATGTCGGCGGAATATGAGGAGGGGATCGCGGAGTAGGGCGGCTTCCCCTTCTCCCCTTGTGGGAGAAGGTGGATCGGCGCGCAGCGCCGAGACGGATGAGCGACTATCTGAGGTGTCAAGTTGCATTTGCGAACTCGCTTCGCGCGTCGCGTGCTTTTGCATTGAGAATGACGAGCAGCTTTCTGGCGAGAGCGATGCGGATGACCATCTTTTCCTTTCCAGCGGCCTGCAACCGGTGCTGGAAGGCGGCCAGGTGCGGATCGTATTTGGCAACGATGCGGGCAACGAGGAAGAGCACGCCCCGGGGCCCGGCGCGACCGCCACGCACCGGTCTTCGGCCGCTG
>NZ_RZSF01000116.1:0-17869 GCF_004023325.1 Mesorhizobium sp. M1A.F.Ca.ET.072.01.1.1
GGCACCTAGGAATGGACGAGCCACACCCAGATCGGACCGAGGATCGGCTCGAAAGTGCCGAGCAGCGCCGCGACGGCCGCGGGCACCAGGCGGGCGCCCATGGCGAAAAAAGCAAGACCGACGCCGAGATTGATGACGCCGAAGGCGAAGAGAAAGCCCATGTCGCGCCCGGAGACGGTGAATTCCGTGGCTTGCGAGGCAGCAAAAGCACCGGCGAGCAATGCGCCGAGGCAAGTGGCCGGCACCATGCGCACATGGGCAAAGCGCCGGGTGATCACGGTCGCGAGCGACAACATCACCGCGATCAGCAGCGCCAGGCCATCGCCGATCGGCGAGACGGCGCCGCCAAGCGATTCCGAGACCATGACGGCCACGCCGGTGATGACGGCGGCAATGGCGACCCAGGTTCCTGGGGTCACGCGTTCGCGAAACAGCACCCAGGCGAGCATGGCCGCCAGAAGCGGGACACCGGCCTGCATCAACAAGATGTTGGCGACCGTCGTGTAGGCGAGCGCGACGATGAAGCTCGTGGAGGCGGTGGCGAAGCAGAGAGCGACGCCCAGCCCAGGCAGGCCCATGTCGCGGAACAATCTCCAGGTGCCGCGCCAGCCGTCGCGCCAGAGCATGAAGGCGACGAGGAAGCCCACCGCCCAGATCGAGCGCCAGAACACCACGGTCCAGCTGTCGCCGACATGGATGAAGCGAGCTATGGTGCCGCCAAAACTCCACATCAGCGCCGACAGGAAGACCAGCAGCATGCCGATCCGCTCCTCGCGCGGCGAGACGGCGGCCAAGGCAACGCGAGACGACGCGGTATCGGTCATAGGCGAGACTGTCAGCGATTTGCCGGCGGCACGATCCACCACGGACGACCACACCATATCCCATTCGCGTAGCGCAAATGCTGGAGCCAGGCGTGATCCAGCATCCGCTGAAATGTAGGACAAAGCCGGCTTGCGGGCCGCCGAACCGCTGCGGCTGGCGGGGGTGCTACCCCTGGAAATCGAAGGCGCTGAGACCCGTCACCATCTCGTCGAGGCCTAGCGGCCGGGTCACCGGCGGCTCGGCGCGCGCCAGGCAGCCGACGCGTTCGCAGAGCCTGCAGGCCGGGCCGACCGGCGTTGCATATGCCGTGCTCTGCGCGACCTTGGCGGCGGACGGTCCGGGCAGCGCCGCGCTGTAGACGATCTCGTCGCGAAACCCGATGTCGCAGCCCAGCAGAAGCGCCGTGCGCCGCGGCCGCTCGGAGAAGGCGCCTTGCGGCCCTTCGAGCGTGCGGGCGATGCAGAGGAACTCCGCGCCGTCCGGCATTTCCACAGCCTCGACCAGAATCCGGCCCGGCTGCGAAAAGGCTGCATGGACAGGAAGCTTCGGACAGGCGCCGCCGAAGCGGCTTTGCGGATAGCCAAGGCTGCCCGCCTTGCGGAAGCGGTTGCCGGCATTGTCGACCTCCAGCATGAAGAACGGTACGCCGGAGGCGCTCGGCCGCTGCAGCATGGTCAGGCGGTTTGCCGCCTGCTCGAAGGAGACGCCGAAGCGCGAACGCAAGACGTCGATGTCGTAGCGGGCCCGGACGGCCGCTGCATGAAAGGCGTGATAGGGCATCATCAGCGCGTGCGCCGCATAGCGGCCGAGCTCGAAACGGGCTAAGCGGCGCGCTTCGTCGGAGCCGAGCTTCAACGTCTGGATCTCGCCCGCCACCGCCACCGTCATGCGCATCAGGCTCGCCTCCATGGCGACCTCGCGCAGCTGATCGAAGGGGGAGAGCCGCTCCGACAGGAACAGGCGTTGCGAATGGCGATCGTAGCGCCTGCGCCAGTTCGGCATGGTGGCCACCGGCAGCACCTTGACCACGATGCCGTGCTCGCGCCTTAGCCACGCCTTCAGCGTGCCGAACAGGTCGTCGCCTGGATCGAGCAGCGAAATGAAGGCCTCGGCTTCCTCCTCCAGCGCGGCGAAATGGTTCGGCCTGCGCTCGAAAGTCTCGTGCACTTCGTCGACAGGCAGGCGCGTGCCGGACAATGCGGTCGCCCTGCCCTCCCGCGCCAGGAGTTCATTGAGATCCGACAGCCGATCGGCCTGCTCGCGATAGGCGCGAAACAATTTCACCATCGCGGCGGAAGCGTTCGGCGCGATCTCGGCGAGGTCGATCAGTTCCTGGTCGCCCGGCAGTTCGCCGGCCAGCAGCGGATCGCCGAACACTTCCTTCAGCGCCGCGATCGATCCTTTGGTCTCGCCCTGCAATTCGTGCGGGTCGATCTTGTAGACCGACGCCAGCTTGAGGATCAGCTGCACCGTCAGCGGCCGCTGGTTGCGCTCGATGAGATTGAGGTAGGACGGCGAGATGCCCAGGCCTTCGGCCATCGCCGTCTGGGTCAGGCCCTTGGCGTTGCGAAGCCGGCGGATGCGCGGCCCGGCGAAAATCTTCTGCTCGGCCAATCGGCTACCTTGACAAGAGTTTTACATAACGGCGCGCCGTCGCGGGCTCATCCAGCTTTTTACAATCATGACAGATTTACAGCCCCGACCTGTCAAACGCAACACCAGTTTTCCCGTATTTTAGCGGGCAAGCTCCGGTTTTTCTGGCGACTTTTGCGGCGCAATGTAAACAATGTAACACGTGAACGGCGCACAGATACGTCCCTCAAACGGGCCATCTAAACAAGCAAGACTGACCTGGAGCAATCGATGACTGATTTTTACAACCTCGTCCCGTCCGCGCCGGAAGGCCGTTTCGACGGCATCGAACGGCCCTACTCGGCGGAGGACGTGAAGCGGCTGCGCGGCTCGGTCCAAATTCGCCATACGCTTGCGGAGATGGGCGCGAGCAGGCTGTGGAAGCTGATCCACGAGGAAGATTTCGTCAATGCGCTCGGCGCCATGTCGGGCAACCAGGCCATGCAGCAGGTCAGGGCGGGCTTGAAGGCGATCTATCTGTCGGGCTGGCAGGTCGCGGCCGACGCCAACACCGCGTCGGCCATGTATCCGGACCAGTCGCTCTATCCGGCGAATGCGGCGCCGGAGCTGGTCGAGCGCATCAACCGCACGCTGCAGCGCGCCGACCAGATCGAGACATCCGAAGGCAAGGGTCTTTCGGTCGAGACCTGGTTCGCGCCCATCGTCGCCGACGCCGAAGCCGGCTTTGGCGGGCCGCTCAACGCGTTCGAGATCATGAAGGCTTTCATCGAGGCCGGTGCCGCTGGCGTCCACTATGAGGACCAGTTGGCGTCGGAGAAGAAGTGCGGCCATCTCGGCGGCAAGGTGCTGATCCCGACCGCAGCGCATATCCGCAACCTCAATGCGGCCCGGCTTGCAGCGGACGTGATGGGCACGCCGACGCTGGTGGTGGCGCGCACCGACGCGGAAGCCGCCAAGCTGCTCACCTCCGACATCGACGAGCGCGACCGGCCTTTCGTCGAGTATGACGCCGGCCGCACGGTCGAGGGCTTCTATCACGTCAGGAACGGCATCGAGCCCTGCATCGCGCGCGCCGTCGCCTACGCGCCGCATGCGGACCTGATCTGGTGCGAAACCTCGAAGCCGGATCTTCAGCAGGCAAGGAAGTTCGCTGAAGGGGTGCACAAGCACCACCCCGGCAAGCTGCTCGCCTATAATTGCTCGCCGTCGTTCAATTGGAAGAAGAACCTGGACGACGCGACCATCGCGAAATTCCAGAAGGAACTCGGCGCCATGGGCTACAAATTCCAGTTCATCACACTGGCCGGGTTCCACCAGCTGAACTTCGGCATGTTCGAACTGGCCCGCGGCTACAAGGAGCGCCAGATGGCGGCCTATTCGGAACTGCAGGAGGCGGAATTCGCGGCGGAGGTCCATGGCTATACCGCGACCAAGCATCAGCGCGAAGTCGGCACCGGCTATTTCGATGCCGTTTCGATGGCGATCTCCGGCGGCCAGTCTTCGACCACCGCCATGCATGAGTCGACCGAGCACGCCCAGTTCAGGCCGGCAGCCGAGTAATGACAACACCAGAGGAAACGCCCGAAGGGCACTTACGTCGAGGAGAACAGCAATGGCATCGATAAGCCGGGTCAAGGAACGGGCCGAAGAACAGTCGAGCGCGATGAGCGTCGATCAGCAGGCGACGATCCGCATGCTTGCCAACGACCTGCACAGGCTCAACCAGTCTGTGATGAAGGCGGTCGAAGCAGGTGTGTCCGTCGAGCTGGTGCGCTCGGCCAGGCACCATGGCGGAGACGGCAACTGGGGTGATCTTTTGATTCCAGTGATCGTCACCCATCAGAACCAGGGCTGACGTAGCGTCAACAGTCACTCGCGAGTGTCTCCCGTGCGCTATACGTGCCGGGAGACTTTCGTTTTTTCAGATTGCGGCCGGAGCGCCGGGGAGAACTTGCGCCGGATTTTAGCAATTCTTGCTATATTATCATTTTCCACTATTTTTGCTTGACACCGCTGGCGATCTCGCGCCAATTGCGCGCTTAAGGTTTCAACCCTGCATTGAGCCAGAGCTCCGCCAGACATGTGTCCCGCCAATCGTGACGACTCTGAAAAACCAATGAAACCGACGGACCGCGGCGCGGCGGGCCGGTTGCCGGCGGATTTCTCCAAGGTGCTGGTGGTTGGCAAATCGTCGATCAACCGGGTCGTCGTATCGAAAATCGTGGAAAAGTCCGGGCTGAAGCCGATTTCGGAGCCACCGGAGGCGGCCGAAAAAGCTTTGGCCGGCCTGGTTCCCGGCGCAATCATACTCGACGGCGGACCCGACGACAGGGATTGCGACAGGTTGCTGTCCGGCATCGACGCGCTGCGGCGCGCTTCCGGCAAGGCGCGGCCCGCCGTGATCCTGCTTTCAACCAGGAATGGCACGCCGGACAGCCTCGGCCTGTCGAGCGTGGTCGACGCCGTGGTCGCCAAGCCGATCACGCCCGAAAGGCTGCAACCAGTAATCGATCGCCTGGTCGGCCGCGGCTAGGCAGAGGCGACGCTCAGCCGGGCTTTGCTATTGCCTCGACCAGTGCCGGCAACTCGCCGAGATCTGCGATCTCGCGAAAACGCGGCGCCGCGACAGGCGCCTCGGCGTGTTCGATCGCCCAGGTCAATTCGTGCGGCACATGGATGCCCCAGCCACCGGCCTCGATGGCGGGAACAACGTCGGACTTGAGCGAGTTACCAACCATCATGCTGTTCTGCGGACCGTCGCCATGGCGGCTGAAGATGCGGGCATAGGTGGCTGCGCTCTTGTCGCTGACGATCTCGACGGCATCGAAGAGATCACCCATTCCCGACTGCGCGAGCTTGCGCTCTTGATCGAAGAGGTCGCCCTTGGTGATCAGCACCAGATGGTAGGAGCCCGCCAGCTTTTCGACCGTCTCGCGGGCATGCGGCAGCGGCTCGATCGGATGGCTGAGCATCTCGCGGCCGGCAGCCAGGATTTCGCCGATGACCGAACCGGGCACCTCGCCGTTTGTGATCGCGACGGCCGTCTCGATCATCGACAGCGTAAAGCCCTTAATGCCGAAGCCATAGAGGGCGAGGTTGCGCCTTTCCGCTTCGAGCAGCCGTGCCGCGATGTGCTCATGGTCGCCGTGCTCGGCCAGCAAGGCGGCAAAACGCTTCTCGGTCAGGCGGAAGAACTGCTCGTTCTGCCACAGCGTGTCGTCGGCATCGAAGCCGATGGTGGTCAAACGTGGAGCGGACATGTGCGACCCTTTGCTTACAGGCTCATTAGACCCTGTGGCGCTGCGCCGCCAGCAAGAAGACAGGCGCGCCGGTTCCTTTGGGCTGCGTCTCGGCTTGCCTGTGGCGACGCGGGCGCCTCCCCTTTCCTTCCGCTACGGCGCCCGTCTATACTTTGAAATCCGCAACACAATCTGGTGAATGATGCCGCCTGAAAAAAAGGAAGTCCGTCCGTCGAGCCGGGGGGGACGCGCCCGCACGCCTGCCTTCTTGAAAAACGAACGGGGTGTGAAGAATTGGAAGGAAGCCAGCGCCTGGCTGGAATGGCGGGGCATCGAGGACATCGAGTGCATCACGCCGGACCAGGCCGGCGTCGCCCGCGGCAAGATGATGCCGTCGAAGAAATTCACCTCCAACACATCGCTGGCGTTGCCTTCAGCCGTGTTCATGACGACGATATCCGGGGGCTATCCGGAAGACGGCAATGGCTTCCACTATCCGGAGGACGACGGCGACCTGAAGCTCTTGCCCGATCTCTCGACACTGACCGTCGTGCCCTGGGAGGAAGATCCGACCGCCGCGGTGATCTGCGACCTCGTCCACCAGGATGGCCGCTCCGTCGAATTCACGCCGCGCAACGTTCTGAAGCGCGTGCTGGCCGCCTATGACGACCGTGGGCTGAAGCCGGTGGTGGCGCCCGAGATCGAATTCTATCTGGTACGCAAGAACCCCGATCCGGACTACCCGCTGACGCCGCCCGTCGGGCGCTCAGGGCGGCCGATCGGCGGCGGCGCCGGCTATTCGATCGCGGGCGTCAACGAGTTCGACGAACTGATAGACGACATCTACCATTTCTCGGAGCGGCAAGGCCTGGAGATCGATACGCTGATCCACGAGGAGGGCGCCGGCCAGCTCGAGATCAACCTGCGTCACGGCAATCCGATCGAGCTTGCCGACCAGGTCTTCATGTTCAAGCGCACGATCCGCGAGGCGGCGCTGAAGCACGAAATCTACGCCACCTTCATGGCCAAGCCGATCCAGGGGCAACCTGGCTCGGCCATGCATATCCACCAGTCGGTGGTCGACAAGAAGACCGGCAAAAACATCTTCTCGGCCGAGGACGGCGCCGAGACGGATGCGTTCTTCCATTTCATCGGCGGCATGCAGAAACACGTGCCGAACGCGCTGGTGATGCTTGCGCCTTACGTCAATTCCTATCGGCGGCTCACGCAGGCAGCGTCGGCGCCGGTCAACAACAAGTGGGGTTACGACAACCGCACGACGGCTTTCCGCGTGCCGCGTTCCGATCCAGCGGCGCGGCGCGTCGAAAATCGGATTCCGTCCTCGGACGCCAATCCCTATCTGGCGCTTGCCGCCTCGCTTGCCTGCGGGTTGATCGGCATGAACAACAAGGTCCAGGCCGAGCCGCCGGTGCTGACGACCGCCAACGAGGACGAGATCGACCTGCCGCGCAGCTTGCTCGAGGCCGTGGACCTCTTCGAAGCCGACGAGGAGCTTGGCGCCATCGTCGGCAAATCCTTCGCAGCCACGTATGCGGCCATCAAGCGAGCCGAGTTCGAGACATTCATGGAAGTGATCAGCCCTTGGGAGCGGGAGTATCTGTTGCTGAATGTGTGAGCGGCCACTTCGAGTGAATGGGTGAATAGTGAATGGTGAGTAGTTTCATACTGGATGGGTGAACGCAGCCAGAGCGCTCTAGCAAAGCATTCACTATTCACCATTCACGATTTACCTGCGTTTCCGCATGCCTCGATGGGCGGGTATTCCGGCCACGGCGTCATGCTGTCCAACTTCTTCGGCAAGCTCTACGCCGAGACGGTCGCGGGCAATCGCGACCGCTGAAGCTGATCGAGTATCTGAAGATTCCCGCCTTCCCGGACAGCTGTTGTTTACGCGCACCGCTGCTGTTTCTGGCGCTCAACTGGTTCGCACTGCGCCGCAGGATCTGAAACCGGAACATGTGCAGAAGCTGTTAATTCGACAAGTCCGCTTCCCTAACGGCACGTTGCGGAATCCTTAACAAACGCGCAAAATTTCGCAAAAAGGCGCACTGATGCCATAATCGGCGGTAAAAGATGCCGGTTCTGGGCGATAAGACGGGGATTTGCGCGGGCCTGCCCGCTGGAAATTTCGGGACCGATGCCAATCAGCCGCGAACGGTTTGCGGCAAGATCGAAAGAACGTCGGCCCGGTTGTTGGAGGTGGTTTAGGTGAACGAGCCCTTCAGTTTCGGTGCGCCGGAACGACGGCACTTTGCCGTGCGGTTCGGCTATGACATGCGGCCCTCGTTCTGGCAGGGCCTGCAGTCGAACGCGCATCTGGTGATCGCGGCCGTCGGCACCGCGGCGCTGCTTGGCGTGGCGGCGGTGGCGCTTTGGCTGGCCTTGCCGGCCAATGAGCGGCAGGCGATCGCGAAAACGGAGCAGACCGTCCCCGCGATCGCGGTCAAGACGAAGAAAATCGCTCCGGCCGTATCGAGCGCTGTCAGTGTCGCCGCCGCGCCGCAAGCCGCGCGCAAGGCCGATGCGGTTTCGCCCATGACTGGATCCTGGGAAGCCGCCATCCCGGCACTGGCTTCCAACAATCCCCGCTGGAACGGCACGGTTGGTGAGCCTGCGCCCGCGGCGGATGCTCCGCCGGCCTCATCCGCTCAGGCCGCAGAGAAGCCGGCGACGCAGAACGACAAACCGGCCGTTGCCGCCTTCGCCGAATCCGCGTCCGGAAACGATGCTTCGGCCGCCCTGGCTGAGGTCGCGGCGCCTGCGCCGGCGGCTGCCCAAGCGGCAGACGCAAAAAAGCCTGACGACAAAATGGATGCGGCCCAGACCGCCGCCATCCCGGACGCGAAGCCCCTGGTTGCCGAGGCCCAGCCGACGGCACCCGACGATGCGGCCCAGGACGAGCCGAAGCCCGAAAACGCCGGCACTGGCACCAATGGACGCGTCCTGAGGGCTGTTACCATGCGTTCCGGCCCGAAGAACGGCGCCGCCGCGATCGTCACTGTGCCTGCCAAGTCAGCTGTGCAGGTGATGAGCTGCAAAAAATGGTGCGAGATCGTCTATAACGGCAAACGCGGCTGGATCTACAAGAGTTTCGTAAAGACCGGCGCCTGATCTGGACGCCGTTGGCGGCCTGCAGCCGCCGCGACGTCGGTTCAGATGCAGCGCCCGCCGTCGACCTCCAGCGCCACGCCGGTAATGAAGGCCGCCTCGTCCGAAGCCAGCCAGAGCGCCGCGTTGGCGATGTCGAGCGGCGTCGACAGCCGGCCAAGCGGGATAGAGGCGCGGAATCTTTCACGGATCTCCGGCGTGTCGGCGCCCATGAACTTTTCCAGCATGCCGGTCTCGCCGGCGACCGGGCAGAGGCAATTGACGCGAATGTTCTTCGGGGCGAGTTCGACCGCCATCGACTTGGTGGCGGTGATCGCCCATCCCTTGGAGGCGTTGTACCAGGTGAGGCCCGGCCGCGGCCTGATGCCGGCTGTCGAAGCCGTGGTCAGTATGACGCCGCCGCCCTGCCGTTCCATGATCGGCACCACGGCAAGCGCGGCATGATAGATCGCCTTCATGTTGACAGCGGTGATCAGGTCGAAGGTTTGCTCGTCGACGCCGAGCATGTCGCCGTTGCGATGGGTGTAGCCGGCATTATTGACCATGATGTCGACGCGGCCGAAGGCGCTTTTGGCGGCATAAACCATCTCGTCGAATTCGGAGCGTTGCGAGACGTCGGTCTGGGTCCAGATCGCGTTGTCGCCGATTTCCTTCGCCACGCGCGCTGCGCCCTTGGCATTGAGGTCGGCAACCACGACGCGCGCGCCTTCCTCGGCGAAGCGCTTCGCCATGCCCTCGCCGAAGCCTGACGCCGCGCCGGTGATGATGGCAACCTTGTTTTGCAGACGCATGGTTTTCCCCATCATTGAAGGGCCGGCGGTCGCCATTCTCCCTTAGCTTTCGTCACATTCAGGTTCTATGTTGCAGGCGCGAACGCTTCCGGAAAGCTGTTGCTTGCCGACAAGCCTCCCGGTGGCGCCCAGTGTCAAGGCCACATATGGGCCCAATCGATTGTCCAGCGATTGGTCCTAGATGCGACACCATGACACTGGACGATTTAAATCGATTAGAATATATCAGCCCCGCTACCGGCTAGCGGCATCAAACCGGACTGACCATGACCAGCCAGATCATCCCTGTCGAACCTTTCGACTTCATCATTTTCGGCGGGACCGGCGACCTGTCGGAGCGCAAGCTTCTGCCCTCGCTCTACCACCGCCAGCGCGGCCACCAATTTTCGGAGCCGACGCGCATCATCGGCACGTCGCGCGCGAAGATGAGCGATGCCGAGTTCCAGAGCTTCGCCAAGAAAGCGATATCGGACCATGTGAATCCGGCCGACATCGAGCCGAAGGAACTGGACACATTTCTTGCTCGGCTTTCCTATGTCTCGGCGGACGCCACCTCGGGCGTCGGCTTCGACAAGCTCAAGAAGGCGATCGGCGACAGCGACCGCATCCGCGCCTTCTACCTCGCGGTGGCGCCGGCGCTGTTCGGCGACATCTCGCATCAGCTCAAGGAACACAAGCTGATCACCCCGAACTCGCGCATCGTGCTGGAGAAGCCGATCGGCCGTGACCTCGCCTCGGCGCGGACGCTCAACGACGCCGTGGGTGACGATTTCCACGAAAGCCAGATCTTCCGCATCGATCACTATCTCGGCAAGGAAACGGTGCAGAACCTGATGGCGCTGCGCTTTGCCAACGCGCTTTATGAGCCGCTGTGGAACTCCGCCCATATCGATCATGTGCAGATCACCGTGGCCGAGACGGTGGGTCTCGAGGACCGCGTCACCTACTACGACAAAGCCGGCGCGCTACGCGACATGGTGCAGAACCACATCCTGCAGCTGCTTTGCCTGGTTGCCATGGAAACACCGTCCTCGATGGACGCGGACGCCGTGCGCGACGAGAAGCTGAAGGTGCTGCGGGCGCTGAAGCGCATCAACGGCAACGAGGCGCCGAAGCACACGGTGCGCGGCCAGTATCGCGCCGGCGCCTCCGCCGGCGGGCCGGTCAAGGGCTATGTCGAGGAGCTCGGCAAGGACAGCAACACCGAGACCTTCGTCGCCCTCAAAGCCGAGATCGGCAACTGGCGCTGGGCCGGCGTGCCTTTCTATCTCAGGACCGGCAAGCGGCTGGCGACCCGCGTTTCGGAAATCGTCATCGAATTCAAGCCGATCCCCTATTCCATCTTCGGCGATAGCGCCGGGCCGATCTTCGCCAACCAGCTGGTGATCAGGCTGCAGCCGGACGAAGGCGTCAAGCAGTACATCATGATCAAGGATCCGGGGCCGGGCGGGATGCGGCTACGCCAGATCTCGCTCGACATGAGCTTCGCGCAATCCTTCCACAGCCGCGCGCCGGACGCTTATGAGCGGCTGATCATGGATGTGGTGCGCGGCAACCAGACGCTGTTCATGCGTCGCGACGAGGTCGAGGCGGCCTGGAAGTGGATCGATCCGATCCAGAACGCCTGGGAAAGCGCTAGGCAGGAAGCGCAGGGCTATACGGCCGGCACCTGGGGTCCGTCGGCCTCCATCGCGCTCATCGAACGTGACGGACGGACATGGCACGAGAGCAATTGAGCGGGGCCGCTTACGCCTGGAACGGCTTTGCCGACCGCCAGCAGCTGGCGGCGGCCCTTGCCGGCCACGTCGCCGCCCGCCTGACCAAGGCGATCACCGACCGCGGCACCGCATTGCTCGCCGTATCCGGCGGCACGACGCCGGCAAAATTCTTCGCCGCGCTCTCTTTAATCCCGATCGCCTGGGACAAGGTCACCGTGACGCTGGTCGACGAACGTTTCGTGCCGCCCTCCTCGCCGCGCTCGAATGCCGGGCTGGTAGCGGCCAACCTGCTCCAGAACAAGGCAGCGGCAGCGCGCTTCGTGCCGCTCTACCATGAGGCGGCGAGCATCGAGGACGCAGCGGCGTCAGATAGCGAGGCCCTGCAATCATTGCCCTGGCCGCTGGATGTGGTGGTGCTTGGCATGGGTGCCGACGGACACACGGCCTCCTTCTTTCCCGATGCCGGCAATCTCGCCGAGCTCATCGACCCATCCTCACCGCGCATCGTGCTGGCCGTGCATGCGCAAAGCGCCGGCGAGCCGCGGCTGACACTGTCGATGGCGCGGATCGTTGCCGCCGGTTTCATCGCGCTCCACATCGAGGGAGAGGATAAGCGCATCGCCTTCGACGGCGCGATGGGAGCGGGCATGAAAAAGCCCGTCCGCAACGTGCTCGAGGCGGCGCCGATACCGGTAGAGGTGTTCTGGGCACCCTGATTTCACCAAAGGAACAGCCCCGGAGGCTGTGGGAGGACGTTTCCGGGGCCCGAAAGGACCAGCCATGACAGCCAGACGCGACATCGAAGCCATCACGGAACGCATCCGCCAACGTTCGAAAGCCGACCGCGAAGCCTATCTCGGCCGCATCGCGGAGGCGTCGGGACGCGCCGCCAACCGCGCGGTGCTCTCCTGCGGCAACCTCGCCCACGGCTTTGCCGTCTGCAGCCCATCGGAGAAGGTGGCACTCGGCGGCGATCGCGTGCCCAACCTCGGCATCATCACCTCCTACAACGACATGCTGTCGGCGCATCAGCCGTTCGAGACCTTCCCGGCGCTTATCAAGGACGCGGCACGCGAAGCAGGCGGCATCGCCCAGGTCGCCGGCGGCGTGCCGGCGATGTGCGACGGCGTGACGCAAGGCCAGCCAGGCATGGAACTGTCGCTGTTCTCGCGCGACGTGATCGCCATGGCAGCGGCGATCGGCCTTTCGCACAACATGTTCGACGCCGCCGTCTTCCTCGGCGTCTGCGACAAGATCGTGCCAGGGCTGGTGATCGCGGCGCTCACCTTCGGGCACCTGCCGGCTGTCTTCATCCCCGCCGGGCCGATGACGTCGGGCCTGCCGAACGACGAGAAGGCCAAGGTCCGGCAGCTCTATGCCGAGGGCAAGGCGGGCCGCGCCGAGCTGCTCGAGGCGGAGTCCAAATCCTATCACGGGCCGGGCACCTGCACCTTCTACGGCACCGCCAATTCCAACCAGATGCTGATGGAGATCATGGGCCTGCACACGCCCGGCGCCTCCTTCGTCAACCCGGGTACGCCGCTGCGCGACGCGCTGACCAGGGAGGCGGCGAAGCGCGCGCTGGCGATCACCACGCTCGGCAATGCCTATACGCCGGTCGGGCGCATGATCGACGAGCGCTCGATCGTCAACGGCGTGGTCGGCCTGCACGCGACCGGCGGCTCGACCAACCACACCATCCACCTCATCGCCATGGCCGCGGCAGCCGGAATTTCGCTTACCTGGCAGGACATCTCCGACCTGTCGGAGGCCGTGCCGCTGCTCGCCCGCGTCTACCCGAACGGACTCGCCGACGTGAACCATTTCCACGCCGCCGGCGGGCTCGGCTTCCTGATCCGCGAGTTGCTCGACGAAGGCTTGCTGCACGAGGACGTGCAGACGGTCTGGGGCGAAGGCCTGCGGCCCTATGCTGTCGAGGCAAAGCTCGGCGCCGACGGCAGCGTCGTGCGTGAAGCAGCGCCGCTCGAGAGCGGCGATGAGAAGGTGCTGGCGCCGTTCAAGAAGGCGTTCCAGCCGACCGGCGGACTGAAGGTGCTTGCCGGCAACCTCGGCCATGCCGTGATCAAGACCTCTGCGGTCAAGCCCGAACGGCGCGTCATCGAGGCGCCGGCCAAGGTGTTCGACAGCCAGCAGGGGCTGAACGAAGCTTTCAAGTCGGGCACGCTGACCGGCGACTTCGTCGCCGTGATCCGCTTCCAGGGGCCGAAGGCCAACGGCATGCCGGAACTGCACAAGCTGACCACCGTGCTCGGCGTGCTGCAGGATCGCGGCCAACGCGTCGCGCTGGTGACCGACGGGCGCATGTCGGGTGCTTCCGGCAAGGTGCCGGCGGCGATCCATGTGACGCCGGAAGCGGTCGAGGACGGGCCGATCGCCAGGATCCATGACGGCGACATCATTCGCCTCGACGCCGATGCAGGCACGCTGGAGGTGCTGGTGCCGGGAACGGAGTTCGCGCTGCGCCGCACGGCGGATGCCGACCTGATCGGCAACGAGTTCGGCTTCGGCCGCGAGCTGTTCGCCGGCTTTCGCCAACTGGTTGGCCGCGCCGACCACGGCGCCGCCGCCTTCGCAAATGCCTAACGTCAATCTGCTAAAAAAAGAGCGGCTCGGAGCCGCCGCTCGGAGCCGCCCTTTGTCGTAAGCGGTGTGCCATCGGCACCTAGACAAGAGGTCTCACGAGGTATTCTTGCCACTGAAGACCTCCGCCAAATAGTCAATAAACACCCTGACTTTACGTGGGGTGTGACGTCGCTGAGCGTAGAAGGCGAAGATCGGTTGCTCCATGGGTTCATGATCCGGCAGCAGCCGCACGAGGCGGTTCTCCGCTATATCCTGGGCGACCATGAAATCGCCCAAGAGGGAGTACCCCCCTCCCGCTAGGCAGGCGTTTCTCACCGCTCGCGCTGAGTTCATTGTCAGTTGCTGCGGCACTTCGAAGTCAATGACCTTTCCTTGATGCGAAAACTTATGAACGCGCCCCCATTCCCCGCTGACCTGAGTAACGGATGGGCGAGCCCTGATCTCGTCCAAGGTCCTGGGTGTCCCATATTGCTGGCAAAACTGGGGTGTCGCGACGAACACGATCCTCTGCGTGAAAATCCTCTGCGCAATCAGGGATGAATCGTTCAACGGTCCTACCCGGATGGCGACATCGAAGTGCTCGCCAATAAGATCAACCAAACGATTGCCAAGGTCGATTGAGACATCGAGCTGCGGGAACCGTCGCACGAACTCAGGAACCACTGGTGCCAGGCACTCATTACCAAAGGCCGTTACGCAGGAGACGTGGAGTTGGCCGCGAGGAGTTTCGTGGCGTTCGCGTACTGCGCTCCGCATCTGATCAAGCTCCTCCAGGAGGCCGGTGCTCTTTTGCACGAACTCCATCCCGGCATCCGTCAGATTGATCTGCCTGGTGGTGCGGTTAAAGAGACGTACGCCGAGATCGGTCTCCAAGTCCGCCACAATGCGGCTTACCGAGGCAGCGGAAAGGCGCAAATCCCGGCTCGCAGAAGAGAAGCTGTTATGCCTGGCGACTGCCACGGCCACCTTCATGGCCTCGATCATATCCATCCGCCATTCTTCCGAAATTCAAAATAATGTCTCTCACCGTGCGCTCTTTAACACGGAAGCCGAAATCATGCATCAATGGGGCGAACGCTCAAATTGAGGAGATGGACATGTCCAAAAATCCTAGCTGGATACTTCGCAGCTACCCTTCCGCAATGCCCTCCGTCGAGAACTGGAGCCTGGAGGAGCGTTCAATTCCCGAGGCTGCGGATGGTGAGCTGCTGGTGAAAACTCTGTGGCTCTCCGTCGATCCCTATATGCGCGGTCGGATCAGCCCCGCGAAGAATTATGCTGCTGGTTTTAGAATTGGCGATCTAATGTGTGGCGGCGGAATTGGCGAGGTAATTACGTCTGAGTCTCCAGACTTCAAGCCAGGCGACCTCGTGATGAGCGACCATTTTGGTTGGCAGCCGTTCAGCGTGATCCCGGCCGCGTCAGCCAAGCCCGTGACGACAACCGACGCTCCGATCCAGTCCGCGCTGAGCTATCTCGGCATGCCCGGTCTCACCGCCTACCTTGCCCTCCTCAAAACCGCAACTCCGAAGGTGGGGGAAACGGTGTTGATCTCTGCCGCTTCAGGAGCTGTGGGGCAGATTGCAGGACAGATCGCGCGGATCAAAGGGTTCGACCCAGTCGCTGTTGCGGGCTCGGATGAGAAGCTGGAATGGTGCAGGGAGCTTGGATATCGGACTGGCGTCAATCATCGACGCTCCGCTGATCTCGTGGCAGATGTCGCCACCGCATGCCCTAGCGGCGTCGATGTCTTTATCGACAACACCGCCGGGCCGATTCACGATGCAGCCATGTTAAACCTCAACATCTTTGGCAGAGTGGTGGTTGTCGGCACTATTGCCTTGGCCAACCGGTTTGACCAACCAGATATCGGTGTCAGGCATCTCAGAAGGACACTAATCACCCGTGCGCGGATAGAAGGGTTCTTGCTCGACGACCACGAAGGAGAATACGAGACCGCGATTGCCGATCTGCTGTCATGGTACAAACAGGGACTGCTTCAGACACGGGAAGATGTTGCGGAAGGGATCGAGACGGTGCCCCACGCTTTCGTTCGGATGTTGAAGGGAGAGAACTTCGGCAAGCAACTGGTCAAGCTATGATGCTCTAACGAGGGTTTGTCCGCTTCGGCCAGACTGCTATTTTTGTGCACGCGTTACTCAAGCGGATCGTTCCAAGGCAGCAGCTCATCGATCCGCCTCCGCTTGTGGCCGTTGACGACGGCGGCAAGCGTGGTGGTCAAGTAGACCTGCGGATCAACAGCATTGAGTTCGCAGATCTCCTCTGGCGCAGGCAAACTAGGTTGCCCTGCCGGGCCAGCGTTCGCCAGGACGACAGATGGTTGGCCTCCAGCCCGTGGCGCTCCGCTACTTCGTTCACGGTCACGCCCGGACGCAAGCCCTCCGAAACGATCTGTGCCTTGACCTCATCCGGCCATTGGCGATGCGCCTCACGTCGGCCCCGCCGTGTCGTGAGAACCTCCAATGTCGTGTCCTGGTGAAACTGCTTCTCGCTCATCCATGGAACCTTGATCACAGATCAGGCGTCAGCGGACAACGTTGGGGCAAAACAGCGGTTACCCTTTTTCGTTCGTTTGCGGACGGCGATGCCTACTGAACGGTGATCTCGCTCCGCTCACCGGCCTTGATCGTCACCGGCATTTCCTTGTCCTGGCCCTGATCGGACATGTGCCGCACGACGACATAGTCGCCGGCGGGGATCGTCTGTTGCCAGCTGTCGCCATAGGTCAGGCCGAGCGACTTGCGCTTGCCCTCAATATCCTTCTTTGACGAGAACACCTCGATCGAATAGGCGCCCGGCGCCGACATTGCCAGCACGCCGGCGCCGAGAGCCACCTTCACATCCTGGTTGTCGCCGGCGTTGATGCTGAAGGGCTGTTCGACAACGGCGAGATCGAGCGTGGTTAGCGCGACATAGTCGTCCGGCGGCAGCCAGAACTTGCTGTCCGGACCGTAGGAGTGCTCCACGCTTTCACGCGAACCGTCGATCTTCTTCTTAGCCTTGACGATCTCGAAGCCGATGCCGGAATTGTCGGCTTTGTCGCCGCCGGCGGTGTAGTAGGCGTTGAGCACGGCATGGCCGACGCCGACCACGATATCCTTCTCGACCGTCTGTCCGGCGGCAAGCTGGATGGTTTCGGTCACCGTGCCGGCGCCGATCTGCACCGTCACCTTCTGCTCGCCGGCGGGCACGGTGGCCTTCGCGTCGCCATAGTGGGTCGTGCTGCCGCCCGGATAGGCGAAGTCGACACGCGCCTCGCCGCTGATCTCCGAGCCCTGGCTCGCATGCGGGTGGATAACCAAGGTTCCGGCGTTCAGCGTGAACAACGGGCTGTAGGTCTGGCCGGCTTCGATCTTGATCTTCTGCTCGCTCCTTGCCTCGTCGGCGCGACCGACGACAATGTAATCGCCCGGCTCGAGATTGATCTTGAGCTCGCCATACTCGGTCATGACCTGATCGCCGCGCGAGCCGTCGGACTTGGCCTTGTAGATCTCCCAGGCATTGCCGTCGGTGATGGCATCGCCGCCTTCAGCCATGACGACAGCCGGCGTGAAGTTGAATTCAGGCTTGGCGGGTTCGGGTGCAGGCGCCGGCGCCGGGGCCGGAGCAGGCTCTGGCGCAGGCGCCGGCGCCGGCGCCGCGACGGTCTCGACCAGCGCTTGCTGCAATGCCTTCTCGTCGGAGGCCTGGATGTATTTTCCGCCGGTGTTCTCGGCGAGGCAGGCGATCTGCCTGCCTTCGTCGGCGGTCAGGCCGAAGCCGACCACGTCGGCGGTGAAGTCGACGCCGGTCTCCTTCAGCTCCTTGCCGAGCGCGCACGGATCGCCACCGCAGGTCTCAAGACCGTCGGTGATGAGAACGACCGTGGCCTTGTCCTCGGTGTATTTCAGCGCTTCGGCGGCCTGCTTGACGGCCGCCGTCAGCGGCGTCTTGCCGAGGAATTTCATGC
>NZ_RZSF01000117.1:0-17844 GCF_004023325.1 Mesorhizobium sp. M1A.F.Ca.ET.072.01.1.1
CACCAGGGCATCAGGAGCCTGCAGCCGGCGTCGAGCAGGCGCTCGGCAACGATGAGGTCGTCGGTGGTGTAGGGAAACACCTCGAAGCCTTCGGAGGCAAGGATCCTTGCGGCTTCGACCAATCCGAAGACGTCGGGCTGCAGCGTATCGTGATTGCCGATCACTTCGAGCTTGATCCAGTCCGTGCCGAACACCTCGCGCGCCATCCGCGCCGTGGTGACCGCTTCCACCACCGAGTGGCAGCCGGCGGTGTTGGGCAGCACGCGAACGCCGAGCGACTGGACCAGCGACCAGAACTGGCCGCCGGCTTTGCCGCCGGAGGTTTCGCGGCGGAGCGACACGGTGACGATCTCCGTGCCGGACGCTTTCACCGCCTCCGCCATGATGGCAGGCGAGGGGTAAAGCGCGGTGCCCAGCAGAAGGCGGGACGAGAGTTTCTGTCCATAGAACTCGAGCATGGGATCAGCCTCCCTTCATCGGTGAGAGGATTTCGATGCGGTCGCCATCGGTGAGCCGGCAGCGGTCCCGTTCCCTGGCAGGCACGACATCGCCGTTCCTCGCCGTGGCGAGCCAGCTGCCCTGGAAGTCAAGTTCGCTGAGCAGCGCGGCAAGCGTTTCTGCCGCGACTTCATGGGCTTGGCCGTTAACAATGAGCTTCAAGGGCAAACTCCTTTGCGGCAGGATTTCCCAGGATGAGGTCGGCTGCCTGCCGCGCCATGGCCGGCGCGAGTAGGAAGCCGTGGCGGTAGAGGCCGTTGATGCGAATATTCCTCCCGTCGCGCTCGACGCGAGGCAAGTTGTCGGTGAATGCGGGACGCACGCCGACGCCGGTTTCGACCAGCTCGGCTTCGCCGAAGGCCGGATGCAACGCATAGGCGGCGCCGAGCAGCTCCATGGTCGAGCGCGCGGTGATCGGACCTTTGGCATCGCATTCGACCATCGTCGCGCCGACCATGAACAGGTTTTCCGCGCGGGGCACGACATAGACGGAGACGCGCGGATGCAGCAGCCGCACCGGGCGGGCCAGCGAGATCTCGTGCGTTCGCAGGATCAGCATCTCGCCGCGCACGCCGCGCAGTTCCGGTCGCCTGTCACCGCTGCCGGTGCAGTCCACCTCGATATCCTGAGATGCCGGCGCCGAGTTGCGGCCGAACTCGACGCGCGCGCCCATCCCGCGCAGCTTGTCGCGCAGGGAAAGCAGCGCCTTGCGCGGGTCGAGATGCGCTTCCTCAGCGAAGAACAGCCCGCGCCCGAACCGGCCCTCGAGCGCCGGCTCGAGTGCCGCGATTTGGCTGGCGTCCAAATGCCTGAAGCCGGATGTGCGGCGGCCGAAGCGGTCGAGTTCGCCGGCATCGCGGGCAGACGCCAGCACCAGCGTGCCGCGGCGCGCGACATGGCCGGGCAAGGCGGCGTCCCACCAGTCGGCTGCGCCGCGTCCGAGCGTCAGCACGGTCTCTTCGGCGTTCTCGCGCTCGCACCAGGGCGCGAGCATGCCGCCAGCCTGCCAGGAGGCATTGCCGGCGATCTCTAGCCGTTTCTCGACCACGGTCACATCGGCGCCGCGCGTTGCCAGCTCGTGCGCGAGCGTCAATCCGGCAACGCCAGCGCCGCGAATGAGCACCTTCATGGCGTGTCCGTGCGCTCGGGGGTGCTGTCGAGCGGCATATAGAGATCGCCGCCGTCGCGGTACTTCGCAGCCATGGCCGCGAGCCCTTCCTTCTGCGCTTCCGCGCGGATGTCGTGCGAGATCCGCATCGAGCAGAATTTGGGACCGCACATGGAGCAGAAATGCGCCACCTTGTGCGCCTCCTTCGGCAGGGTTTCGTCGTGGAAGGCGCGCGCCGTCTCCGGATCGAGCGACAGGTTGAACTGGTCCTCCCACCGGAACTCGAAGCGCGCCCTCGACAGCGCGTCGTCCCTGACCTGGGCGGCCGGATGGCCCTTGGCGAGGTCGGCGGCATGAGCGGCGATCTTGTAGGTGATGACGCCAGTCTTGACGTCGTCGCGGTCGGGCAGGCCGAGATGCTCCTTCGGCGTGACGTAGCAGAGCATCGACGTTCCGAACCAGCCGATCATCGCCGCGCCGATGCCCGATGTGATGTGGTCATAGCCCGGCGCGATGTCGGTGGTGAGCGGCCCGAGCGTGTAGAACGGCGCTTCGCCACAGACCGCGAGCTGCTTGTCCATGTTTTGCTTGATCTTGTGCATCGGCACGTGGCCGGGGCCCTCGATCATCACCTGGCAGTCCTTGGACCAGGCGATCTTGGTGAGCTCTCCGAGCGTTTCCAGCTCGGCGAACTGGGCCGCGTCATTGGCATCGGCGATCGAGCCGGGGCGAAGGCCGTCGCCGAGCGAGAACGCCACGTCATAGGACCGGGCGATGTCGCAGATCTCCTCGAAATGCTCGTAGAGAAAACTCTCCTTGTGGTGATGCAAGCACCATTTGGCCATGATCGAGCCGCCGCGCGACACGATGCCGGTGACGCGGTCGACGGTGAGCGGGATATAGGGCAGGCGTACGCCGGCATGGATCGTGAAATAGTCCACGCCCTGCTCGGCCTGCTCGATGAGGGTGTCGCGGAACACCTCCCAGGTCAGTTCTTCGGCGACGCCGCCGACCTTCTCAAGCGCTTGGTAGATCGGCACCGTACCGATCGGCACCGGCGAATTGCGCACCATCCATTCGCGGATGTTGTGGATGTTGCGCCCGGTCGAGAGGTCCATCACCGTGTCGGCGCCCCAGCGGATCGCCCACACCATCTTCTCGACCTCCTCGGCCATCGAGGAGGTGACGGCGGAGTTGCCGATATTGGCGTTGATCTTGACCAGGAAATTGCGGCCGATGATCATCGGCTCGCTTTCCGGGTGGTTGATGTTGGACGGGATGATGGCGCGGCCGCGCGCCACCTCGTCGCGCACGAATTCCGGCGTGACGAAGTCAGGGATCGCGGCGCCGAAGCTTTCGCCATCGCGTTGAAGTTTCGAACGCAACTGCTCACGGCCGAGGTTCTCGCGGATGGCGACGAACTCCATCTCAGGCGTGATCATGCCGGCGCGCGCATAGGCGAGCTGGGTGACGGCGCGGCCGCCGGCCGCGCGCAACGGTCTGTTGCGAACCGGGAATTCCGGCGTCAGGCGATCGGCTGAGACGAAGCCGTTGTCTTCCGGCTTGATCGTGCGGCCCTCGTAGCGCCCCACATCTCCGCGCGCCTCGATCCATGCCTCGCGCAGCCGTGGCAAGCCACGCTCGATGTCGGTTTTCACCGTGGCGTCCGTGTAGGGACCGGACGAGTCGTAGACAGTGACCGGCGGCTCGCCGGCGCTCGAGTGGACCGAGATCTCGCGCATCGGCACCCGCAGCTCCGGGTGAAGCTGACCGGGTTTGTGGACCTTCTTCGAAGCGGGCAATTCGCCGACGGTGACGGTCGGGGTGTGGGCATTCATGAGTGAGCCTCCTTGCTCGAGTGCAACGGAGACCCAGTCCACGCGATGAGGAGGAAGTGACGCTTCGCTTAGGATGCGGGCACTGCCCGAATGCCGAAGCCGGATTGCCGACCCGCGAAGCCTCGCACCGTCCCTACGCCAGTATGAACTGGATCAGGTTCAACGGGTCACTGCGCGCGATAGCAGTATCTCAGCCCCTTGCCGGGACTCCCCTGGTGAGGGGCGCAGGTTGGACGATGCGACGCTATCCTGTCAACTCGATTTCATGACTTCTCCAGCCTCGAACAAGGGCGACGAGAAGCAGCGCAAGCACGCAGCTTTGATCGAGCATCTGACTTACATCGACGCCCATTGAGCCACGATCTTGCGCGCTGGAACTGGCAGCCGGACCCACTTGTCATCCGCCAAGGAAACGCTTTTGCGATCCCTTGTGGCGGCGGGTTGAAGAACGCATTTTTCGCCTCGAAGAGCATCTGTTCGGCGTCTACGGACGCTGGTTCGATTTGTTCAGGACCGGATTATTGTGCAGCCGTAAGGGTCGAGTTGCAGCGTTCCCACGACGGCTGCAAGGGCCTTGCCGGGAGCCTGTTCGCGAATGCTGTGGTTGTTCTCGTCCGCGTCCCGCTCAACGCCGACAGGATCAGCGTACCGCCATTGCGACCTTTGGCGACTATCTGTTCGGGCCAATGCGCGATGCATTGAAGCGTTATGTCATGTGGGACCCGCTGCCGATTGCACCCGATTGGGCAGACGATTCCTGGGCGCGTGGCGCCGCGGCGCTTGCGACCCAAAGGCTCTTCGACTTCGAAAGCAGCCCCGGAGAAATCGCCGGCACCGGGCTGCAACGATCAACGGTCAAGTAGCTACAGGACCAAAGCGGCGTCCTCGTCCCGATTTCGGGCCTTCGTCTCCGTCTCTGCGCGCCTTTCCGTAGCCAACTGTTTGGAAAAGCGATGCTTGGCCGATGGATGAGGTTCGTGCAAAGGACGCCGGCCGAATGGAAGAAGACCGGCGCGAAGGTGCCGGTCTTGATGTCGTAACGAGCAGAGGAGGTCTGCGACCTCCGGTCTCGGATTGCCTGAGCAGTCAAGCGGCCTTCTTCAAAGCCTTTTCGAAGGCATCCTTGATCGGCTTGGATACGTCTTCGGTGGCTCTCAACATCACCGCCTGCAGGGTCTTGGCCTGCTCGACGGAAGTGTCGATCTGTTTGTTCACGAAAGCGGCCTGCAACTCGAAGAACTCGGATGGCGACTTCACGGCAACCAGTGCTTCGAGGTGAGCGAAGCCGGCTTCGGCATTGGCTCGCAGAGCTGCGATCGTCTTCAGCGACACCTCGTTGCGGGTGGTCTTGGCCACCTCAAGGGTCGACTCAAGAGCCTTTTGAGTCGTCTCGGCGTTCGATTCCAATTTGGAAAATGCTTCCTTCGCCTGCTCAACGCCCTGTTCGGCGACAGCGCGAACCTGCTCGGTAACCCGGTACGGCTCGTAAGTAGCGGATTCCGCGTTGTCGATCGTTTCGGTCTTGCCGGGGATCTTGGACATTTTCCATCCTTTTCCAGAGAGTGGCATTACACAAAGCCCCCCTGTTTCATCTACGAAATCGACACAACGGATTTATGAAGGGGCGAATTGTCGCTCGAGGGCACCACTGCGGCGGCCGGCGCGCTGCCGGCAGCGATCGGTGCAGGTCGTAGCGGCTGCCGTCATTCGGCAGGTCCGCCGGGCGCGAGATTGTGCATCACCGTCTTCGACCAAAAATCAGTCATTCGGTTGATGGCGCAGGAGCGGCCTCTTCGCAGTCCATCGCTGCCATTCGACCCTGGCGCGACCTTCTCAGTTATCCTTGGACAGCCAAGACCCCGTCACTCCTCATGCCAAAACGGCCAAGGCGTCCGCGAAGAAACGGTCGCCACCGAAATTGCCTGACTTCAGGGCAAGCAGCAGCTCGCCGTGCGGGCTGCCGAGTGCGCGCAGCGCGGGGACACCCGCGGCGATTTCGGGGCCCAACTCGAAGGCGGGAATGGCAAGCTGGTCCACGACGGCGCCGGACGTCTCGCCGCCTGCCACGACCAACCTGCGCACGCCGAGTTCGACCAGACCTTCGGCGATCGTCGCCAGCGACTGCTCGATCACATGACCGGCAGCGTCACGTCCATGCCGCGCCTGCAGCGCCGAAACCACCTCGGGCGATCCACTGCTGGCGATGAGCACGGGGCCATCGGCCAAGCGGGCGGCCGCCCATGCGAGCGCACGGTGCGTCTCCGCCGCTCCGCTCATCAACCTTTCCGGATCGAGCCTCAGCACCGGCATCGTCTCTTCGGCGCGGGCAATCTGCGTCAGGGTCGCCCGCGAACAGCTGCCGGCCAAGCACGCCGCGGGCCCCTTGGCTGGCCGATCCCGCAGCACCGTCCGTTGATGGCGCTGCGCGGTGCCGGCGGCGACCAGGCCGCGGGCGAGACCCAATCCCAGGCCGGACGCTCCGACCGACAGGCGTTGTGCCAAGGCTGCGGCGCCGATCGCTTCAAGATCGCTCTCGAAGACGGCGTCGACGATCGCCGCTCCGGCCCCATCCTGGGAAATCGCCGCGTTGCGCGCGAGGATCGCGTCCGCGCCGCGCGCGACCGTCGCGAGGTCGATCGACCCGACCGCTGCCATGCTCTGCCGGGCGAGTACGCGCACCAGATTGGCATCGCGCATGGGATTGAGCGGGTGATCCTTGAGCGGACTCTCGTTGAGCGGCACCGCGCCGACGAAAAGATTCCCCTGGTAGACGGTTCGGCCGGTTTCCGGAAAGGCCGGCGTCACCAAAACCGATTTCTCGTTCACGTCGTGACGCAAGGCGTCCAGCACCGGGCCGATATTGCCAGCATCGGTGGAATCGAAGGTCGAGCAGATCTTGTACATCACATGCGCTGCCCCGCGGGCGCGCAGCCATTGGTCGGCCGCGCGGGCGCGCTCCACCGCCTGCGCTGCCGCAACCGAACGGATCTTGAGCGAGACGACAACCGCGTCGACCTCGGGAAGATCGAGACCTGCGGCCGGAACGCCGATGGTTTGAACCGTGCGCAGGCCTTCCTTGGCGAGCGTGTTGGCCAGGTCGGACGCGCCTGTGTAGTCGTCCGCAATTGCGCCGAGGGCGAGGCTCATGGCGAAACTCCGATGCCAGCCTGGGGAAGGGGCTCGCCGGCAAAGGGGGCGAACCAGCCGAGCCCCTCAAGTGTCGTGCCGCTGGGCCGATATTCGCAACCGACGAAACCATCATAGCCCAGCCGGTCCAGTTCCGCGAAGATGAACCGGTCGTTGAGCTCTTCCGAAGTCGGCTCATGGCGGGAGGGCACGCTTGCTATCTGGACATGGCCAATGATCGGCAGCAGCCGGCGCAACGCCATGACGACATCGCCATGCAGGATCTGGCGGTGGTAGACATCGAACTGCAGCTTGAGGTTGGGCAGCGCCAGTTCGCCGATGAGCTGTTCGGCAAAGTCGAAGTCATTGAGGAAATAGCCGGCCATGTCGCGACCATTGATCGGTTCGATCACCAGGTCGATGCCGCGATCGGCAAGCTTGCCGGCGGTCCAGAGGATCGCTTTGCGATAGGCATCCATGGCCGCCCTGTCCCCGCGAGCGGCGAGCCCCGACATCAAATGCAGGCGCTTCACGCCCGTGGCCTCCGCGTAGGGAAGGGCAGATGCCACGGCGGCCTGGAGTTCGGCGAACCGATCGGGCAAGGCGGCCAGTCCTCGCTCGCCGGCCGCCCAATCGCCAGGCGGCAAATTGAACAGAGCCTGGGTCAAACCGTATCTGCGAAGGCGCTCGCCGATCGCCTCGGGCGTGTGCTCGTAAGGAAACAGGAATTCGACCGCACGGAAGCCGGCATCGGCGGCCGCCTGGAACCGATCCAGGAACGGCCACTCGCTGAACATCATTGTCAGGTTGGCGGCAAAGCGGGGCATGGGCGATCCAGTCTTCCTCAGGCCGATGTCAGGCCGGTTGGCCAGGTTTGCGGGTGGTAGGCAGTTCGGTGCCGGTGATCTTTGCGTAGAGCCGGGCCACGGATGCGTCGTCGTCGCGGCCCATTCCAGCCGCCGAGGTCGCCAGGAACATCTGTAGCGCGGCCGCGGCCACGGGCACCGGGAATTTGGCGCTGCGAGCCATATCCTGAATGATGCCGAGGTCCTTGACGAAGATGTCGACCGCGCTGCGCGGCGTGTAGTCGCCGTCCAGCACGTGCGGCACCCGGTTCTCGAACATCCACGAATTGCCTGCGGAGGCAGTTATCACCTCGTAGACCTTGCGGATGTCCAGCCCTTGCCGGGCGGCAAATGCGATGGCTTCGCTGGCCGCCGCGATATGCACGCCAGCAAGCAACTGGTTGATCATCTTGAAGGCTGCACCAACGCCCGGCTCGTCACCGAGTTCATAGACGTTGGCGGCTATTGCATCCAGTGCCGGCCGCGCTCTGGCGAAGGCGGCAGGGCTGCCGGAGGCCAGAATGGTGAGCGCACCCTCGGCGGCGCGCACCGACCCGCCGCTGATCGGCGCGTCGAGATAGAGCCGTCCCGTAGCTTCGAGCGGCGTGGCAAGGCGGCGCACCGCATCGGGATCGATCGTGGCCGAGGAGACGAAAACCGCGCCCTCGTCCATGGTTTCGGCGACGCCGTTCGTACCGAACAGGATGGCCTCCGTTTGCGCGGCGTTGACGACCACCGACACGACGACGTCGGCACCTTCAGCGGCCTCGGCGGGGCTTGCCGCGCCTCGGCCGCCCGCGTCGACGAGCCGGGCGACGGCCGCGGCGTCCACGTCGAAGCCAGCCACTTCAAACCCGGCCCGCCTGAGCGACATGGCCATGCCAAGTCCCATGGAACCGATGCCGATCAGGGCGGCCCGGTTCGTCCTTGCCCCGGCGGGGTTTTCCTTGCTTCGATCATAAACGGTCATCACGGAGATCCTTATTCGAAACGCAAGCCGGTTTAGCGATTGACCAGCTTGGGTGGCGTCGTCAGCACCAGGACCGCGCCGAGCACCAGGATTGCGGCGAGCGCATACATGCCGACCTGCGTTGCGCCGGTCAAATCCTTCAGGTAGCCGACGAGATACGGGCTAACAAAGCCGGCCAGATTGCCGACCGAGTTGATGAGCGCAATGCCTGCCGCGGCACCCGTCCCGGCGAGAAATGACGTCGGCAGCGACCAGAACAGCGGCGCGCAGGTGATCGCTCCGGCCGCTGCAACGGACAGGAAGGCGATGGCGATCGTCAGATTCGAGCTGGCGGCCGCGACGACGAAACCGACGGCCCCGAGCAGTGCCGGAACGACCAGGTGCCAACGGCGCTCGCGATGCCTGTCAGCGCTGCGTCCGAACAGATTCATGACCACGACGGCACAGATGAAGGGGATCGCGCTGATCAGTCCGATATTGAAGTTTCCGGTGATGCCGGTCGCCTTGACCAGCGTCGGCATCCAGAAAGTCAGCCCGTACTGGCCCATCACGAAGGTGAAGTAGATCAGGCACATCAGCCAAACTCGGCGATCGCGGAAGATACTGGCTACCGAGTGCCCACTCTCCTTGTGACGCTCCTCGCGTGCGATCTCCTGCTCGAGGGCCTGCTTTTCCGTTTCGCTCAGCCACTTGGCCTGACGAATGCCGTTGTCGAGGAAGAACAAGACAGCGATGCCGAGCAGGACGGCTGGAACCGCCTCGATAAGAAACATCCATTGCCATCCGGCGAGGCCGTGGGCGCCATCCAACGAATCCATGATCCAGCCGGAAAGAGGATTGCCCAATATGCCCGAGACCGGGATCGCGGACATGAACACCGCGATGATCTTGGCCCGGCGATGCGCGGGATACCAGTAGGTGAGGAAAAGGATGATCCCCGGGTAGAACCCGGCTTCGGCGACGCCCAGCAGAAAGCGCAACAGGTAGAATGTCGGCGCGGACGTGACGAACATGAAGCCAGCTGAGATCAAACCCCAGGTGATCATGATGCGCGCGATCCACATGCGCGCGCCGACCTTGTGAAGAATGACGTTGCTTGGTACCTCAAACAGGAAATAGCCGATGAAGAAGATGCCGGCGCCGAGGCCGTAGACGGTCTCGCTGAAGCCGAGGTCGGCCGACATCTGCAGCTTGGCGAAGCCGATGTTGACGCGGTCGAGATAGGCAACGACGTAGCACAGCATCAGGAACGGCACGATGCGCCAGAAGACCTTGCTGTAGGCGGTTCTCCTCGTTTCGATTTCAGCTGCGGCTTGCGCCGGTAGCGCAGGTGTAAGCACGGTCATTGGTTCCTCCCTTGACTGTGAATGGGGTGTCAGCGCGCCCCGCCGGCGGCGGTTTTGGCAGCGCTTGCGTAACTGGGTAACATGGATTGGCAGCGCTGCCAACGAAAAAGTGGCAGCGCTGCCAACAATTGTTTGAAAAGGTTGCCGCGACATGGCAAAAGAGGATGGACGGAGGCGAGGACGGTCCAGTGCGACGTCGCGCTCCAGCGGGGAGATCGAAAGTGGCCGACGAGCTGGCCGACGGCACGCCGACGGGGACGACGACCCTTACCGATGTCGCACGCGCGGCCGGCGTCGGCGAGAGCACCGCCTCGCGCGTGTTGCGCGGGCACGGTTCATTTTCGGCCAAGACACGCGAGAGCGTCCTCAATGCCGCGAGAAGCCTCGGCTATGTGCCGAATCGCATCGCCGGCACGCTGGCCTCGACCGGCTCCAAGCTGGTCGGGATCGTGATACCGTCGCTCAGTAACATCGTCTTTCCGGACATGCTGCGCGGCGCCAACACGGTGCTGGTGGGCGCCGGATTCCAGCCTGTCGTCGCGGTGACGGACTACGAACAGGGCCGCGAGGAAACCCTCATCGAGTCGCTGCTTAGCTGGCGTCCGGCGGGCATGATGGTGGCCGGACTCGAACACAGCGAGCGTACCGTGGCCATGCTCAGGCACGCCCGCATCAGGGTCGCCGAACTGCTCGATTCGGATGGCGACGGCATCGACATCGTCGTCGGTTATTCCAACCGCGAGGCGGGAGGCGCGAGCGCGCGTCACCTGGTCTCGCGCGGCTATCGGCGCATCGGCTATGTGGGCCACGATCTCAGCCGCGATCTGCGCGCCGCCAAACGCTTCGCCGGATTTCGCTCGGCGCTCGCAGAGGCGGGCCTTGAAGTCGCCGCGGAAGAAATCATTCCCTCATCTTCGTCGATCGAGGCCGGGCGCGACGGTCTCGGCCGGCTGCTCGGGCGCGCCCCCGATCTCGATGCCGTCTATTTCTCTAACGACGACATGGCGATTGGCGGTTATTTCCATTGCCTTGCCCGCGGCATCGCCATCCCCGGCCGGTTGGCGATTTTCGGCTATAACGGCCTGGACGTCGCACGCGCGGCGCCACAACCGCTTTCCACCATCCGGACGCCACGCGTCGCGGTCGGAGAGACTGGTGCTCGGCTGGTCTGCTCCGACGGGCCGCCGACGAAGATCGATCTCGGGTTCGAACTGATCGAGGGAGCCACAACATGAGCGAGGCAAAACTTCGCGAAGACATATGCCGCTTTGGCCGTTCCCTATTCGAGCGCGGGCTGACACCGGGATCATCGGGCAATATCAGTCTGCGGCTCGATGACGGCGGCTGGCTTGTGACGCCGACAAACGCATCGCTGGGCTTTCTCGATCCGGCTCGCCTTGCCAGGCTCGACGCGCAAGGGCAACTCGTCGCGGGCGATGCGCCGACCAAGGAAATCCCCCTGCACACCGCCCTTTACGAGACGCGGGCAGCAGCGCGTGCGATTGTGCACCTGCACTCCACCCATGCGGTGGCCGTCACCATGCTTCCCGAGATCGATCCCAAGTCGGTGCTGCCGCCAATGACGCCATACTATCTCATGCGCGCCGGACAGACGGCTTTGGTGCCATATTTCCGTCCCGGAGACCCTGCGGTAGCCGATGCAATAAAAGGGCTCGCCGGACGCTACTCTTCGGTGCTGCTCGCCAACCATGGTCCCGTCGTCGCGGGCGAGACGCTTGAGGCGGCGGTATTCGCTACCGAAGAGCTGGAGGAAACGGCAAAGCTCTATCTGCTTCTGCGCGGCCTCAACCCCCGCTATCTGTCACCGGAGCAGGTCAGCGACCTGGTGCGGACTTTTGGGCTTTCGCTGCAGGAGCATGGTGCGCACGACCACTGAGACCCGATTTCGACCTTCGTGAGGCGCTCCTGGATTGCATAGGTTGGGGGTATTACCTGAGCATGTTGCTAAGTTTCAAAAGCTGCAGCTCAGCAGAATTCCTGCCGTCGAGATAGAAATCGGCAGCGTTCCCAAATGGGTCACTACGACGATGCCCACGCCAGCCTGAATGCCCGCTCTTGAGCATTCGCAGCCCGAAGGTCTCCCAGCTTCCGAAGTCCAAAGCATTCCTTACCAGTGCGACAAGGTCGCGGCGGGCGCCTCGCCGTGTCTGCGGCTAGGCCAGCTCAACCCAAGCGCGCTTGAATGCTTAGCCGGACTGCGCGATTGTTGCCCCAGGAAAAGGGGGGATGCGCAATGGAAAAGGCATCGCCTTTTGTGCCAGCCGAAATCCATGTCCACACGGTTGCCGATGAGGGGGGCAATCTTGGCATCCTTTCGATCCGCACGACGGAAGGGATCCTGGATATTGCCTTGGACTGCCACGCCGCCGATGCCATCGTAAGCGCAATCAGCTCCATACGACCGAAGCTGGATGCAAGCGAAAAATAAAGCCTGGCGGGAACCGGGCCAGGAGGCCTTCTGGGGGACGATCGGATCAACGTGTTCGGTTGTCCTAACGTGAAGCATGAGCATGACGGCTCGATGAAGCCACGGCAGATCATGTCTGCCATGCGCTGAGCATCAGCAGTAGCGTTGGCCAATAGCGCGTCAGCTCTGTTGAAGATCGCTATTGGTCCAGTCGCATCCGTTCACCCTCATTGCGCTGCGACAGCAACCACGCTTCATGCAATGCGGGCCGTTCGACCGCGCCGCGCCAGGAGATTGGCGATCACCAGAAGCACGATTGACAGCGCCATCATCAGCGTCGCTGCGGCGGTGATCGCCGGGCTCAATTTTTCTCGCAAGCCGATGAACATTTCGAGCGGCATAGTGCGCTGGCTGGCGCTGGCCAGGAACTGCACGACGACAACTTCGTCGAAAGAAGTGACGAAGGCGAAGGCCGCACCCGAAAGCACCCCGGGCAGGATCAGCGGCAGCATGACGCGGAAGAACGATGTCAGGGGTTTTGCGCCGGAGATCGCCGCGGCCCGCATCAGATTGCGGTCGAAACCGGTGAGGCTGGCGCCCACCGTCACCACCACGAAGGGGCTGGCCAGAGCGGTGTGCGCCAGGATGATGCCGGCATAGGTGCTGGCCAGACCGACGCGCGCGTAAAACAGGTATGAGCCGACGGCAGTGATCACAACCGGCACGATCAGCGGCGACAGCAGCAGCGGCATGATAATGCGCCGGCCGGGGAACTTCTCGTCGGACAGCGCAATCGCCGTCAGCGTGCCGAGCGTCGTCGCGATCACTGTCGTGCCCAAGGCGACGATCAGGCTGTTGCCGATTGCCGCCTGCCAGCGCTGCGTGCCAAGCACCACCTCGTACCAGCGCGTCGAAAGGCCTTCGAGCGGGAAGATGAAGAAGGAGCCGCTGTTGAAGGAAAGCGGCACCGGGATCAGGATCGGCACCAGCAGGAAAAGGATTACAAGCCCGCACCACAGCCAGAGCAGGACGATGCGGATGCGTTCGCCGGTCGTGGGGTAGGGGGACAAAAGCATGGTTACACCAGCTTAAGGCGGTCGAGGCCGAGGACACGGGCAAAGATGCCGAACAGCGCCAGCGTGAAGACGAGAAGGATGAAGGACAGCGCCGCCGCCATCTCCCAGTTCAGTTCGACATTGACGTAGTTGGCTATGAAATTGCTGATCAGCTGATCGCTCGCCCCGCCGATCAGCGCCGGAGTTATGTAATAGCCGAGGCACAGGATGAAGGTGAGCATGCATCCGGCCATCACGCCCGGGAACACCTGCGGAATGTAGATGCGGCGGAAGGCGGTGAACGGCCTGGCGCCCAGCGAATAGGCGGCCTTCATCTGCGACGGCGGGATGGTGCGCATGACGCTGTAGATCGGCAGCAACGTGAACGGCAGCTGGATATGGGTCATGGCGATGATCAGGCCGATGCGGCTGTACATCAGGTCGAGCCGGTCGCTGGTGACGCCGATAAAAAGCAGGAAATCATTGACGAGCCCGAATTTCTGCAACAGCACCGTCCAGGCTGCGGTGCGCACCAGGATCGAGGTCCAGAAAGGCAGAAGCACGGCGACGATCAGGATGGCCGCCAATCCCTTCGGCACGTTGGCGATGAGATAGGCGAGCGGAAAGCCGAGGATCAGCGTTGCCAGCGTCACCGACGCCGCGACGAAGAAGGTGCGCAGGAACACCTGGATGAAGATCGCCTGCTCCGGCGGGACCCGTTCGATGCCGCCAGCGGCGTTCCAGCGCAGGTCGAGCGCGCTGAGCAGATAGAACGAAGTGAGGCTGTTTGTGCCGCTCCGGATCGTCGGCCATGTCGACGGCGCCGACCAGAACGGCACCGATTTCATGGCCTCGAGCGCGGCTTGGCCGTCGGCGCTTTCGAGCTTGCGCACCGTCTTCAGCACTTGGCTGCGCGCGCCAGGCAAGCGGGCGTTCAGGCTCTTGGCAAGCTCATAGGCCGTGCCCTTGGCCTGGTTGTCCTTGAGGTCCGCCGCGAGCGCCGCGAACGCATCGTCGCCCGGAAGGCCCTGGCCGCTCCAGCCGGCCAGGGCCACGGTCGTCTTGGGCAAGGCATCCGCGATTGTCGGATCATAGACGGCGCGTGACAGCAGCAGCAGGATCGGGATGCCGAAGCTCAGCGCCAGAAGGACGAGCAGCGGCGTGGCCAGCAGCAGCGAACGCATCCGGTCGCCGAATTCGGCGCGTCGGAGCGCCGGCGACACTGATTTGAGATCCGCGTCGGCGGCTGACCGGTCGCGGGCCAGCGTCGGCCGGTCGAGTTCGCTGGGCTGGAGCGCCGACATCTCGCCTTCCTACTGGGCCAGCCAGGCGTTGAAGCGCTTGACGAGGTCCTCGCCATAGTCGCCCCAGAACTCGGTGTCGGCGACCAGATAGGCGCCTGCTAGATGGTCGGGAGCGTTGGGCAGTTTGGGCAAGGCGTCAGCCGCTACGAAGGATGCCGCGTCGGTGCGCACCGGCCCGTAGGTGATGTAGCTGGCGAGCTTGGCGTTGTTCTCGGGCTGGCTGATGTAGGCGAGATATTTATAAGCGAGCTCCGGATTGCGCGCGCCCTTCGGAATGGCGATCATGTCATATTCGAGGATCTGGTTGTTCCAGACGATCTTGAATGGCTTCTTGTCGGTGTCGATGGCGTTCTGGATGCGGCCGTTCCAGGCGGTGGTCATCACCACTTCCTTGGAGGCGAGAAGCTGCGCCGGCTGCGCGCCGGCATCCCACCAGACGATGTCCTTCTTGATCGTGTCGAGCTTCTTGAAGGCGCGGTCGACGCCTTCCGGCGTTGCCAGCACCTTGTAGACGTCTGCCGGCGCCACGCCGTCGGCCATCAGCGCCCATTCGAGGTTCTGCGCCGGGAACTTGCGCATGGCGCGCTTGCCCGGGAATTTCTTCGTGTCAAAGAGGTCGAGAACCGAGGTCGGCGCTTCCTTGAGCACGGTCGGGTCATAGGCGAGGATGTCGCCGTAAGCGTCGAGACCGACACCGCAATCCAGCGCCGAGCCCTCGATGAACTTGTCGCGCGGCCCGATCTTGGCATAGTCGAGCCGTTCGAGGATGCCGGCGTCGCAACCCTGCAGCACGGTCGCCGTTTCCACCGTCACCAGGTCGATCGGCACGTTGCCCGTCTCGACCATGGCTTTGACCTTGCCGAGATCGCCGAGATATTCCTGCTCGAGGACCTTGGCGCCCGTTTCCTTGGCGAAGGGCTCGAACCAGGCCTTGCGTTGAGCGTCCTGCCAGGCGCCGCCGCTCGCCATGATCGAGAGCTCCTCGGCGAAGGCGGCGCCGGCGATGGTCATGCAGGCCGTGGCGGCCGCGAGGGCGAATAGGCGTGTTCTCAGATGTTTCATGTCGTTTTCCCCTGTTTTGGAATGGCACCACCCGTTCCGGCATCGGCCGGAAAGGCGCGGCAATCGTTGGGCGCGCAGGAGACCGTCACGGTCTCACCATTCGCCATCGTTGCTTCGGGGCCGAGCTTGACGGTCAGCATCTGGTCATTGGCGAGCCTAGCCAGAAGCCGCAGGTGGTCGCCGAGATAGATGCGCCCATCGATAGTTGCCGCCAGTGCGTTGCCGCCATCGGCGGCGGCCGACAGGTTGAGCCGCTCGGGCCGGACGGCGACATGGCAGGGACTGCCTTGCGTCACGCCGACCGCCAGCGCGGTGACCTCGCCGCCGCCGTTCAACTGGACGCGGCATTGCTCCCCCGAAACGCGGTCGACCACGCCTTCCAGCGTGTTGTTCTCGCCAATGAAGCTCGCCACAAATGAGCTTTGCGGGGTGTTGTAGAGATCGTCAGGCGAGCCGAGCTGGGCGATGCCGCCCTGATTGAAGACCGCGACGCGATCGGACATCGTCAGCGCCTCGCTCTGGTCATGCGTAACATAGACGATGGTGACACCGAGCATCGTATGGATCTGCTTGATCTCGAGCTGCATGTGCTCGCGCAACTTCTTGTCGAGCGCGCCGAGCGGCTCGTCCATCAGCACCAAGCTCGGCTGGAACACCAGCGCCCGGGCCAGCGCCACGCGCTGCTGCTGGCCGCCGGAAAGCTGCGCCGGGCGGCGGTCGCCGAATTGCTTCAGCCGCACCATGTCGAGCACGCGGCCGACGCGGGCCGCGATGTCCGCCTTGCTCACCTGGCGGACGGACAGCGGAAAGCCGACATTCTCCTCGACCGTCATATGCGGGAACAATGCATAGTTCTGGAACACCATGCCGATGTTGCGCTGATAGGGCGGCAATCGGTCCACCGGCTGGCCCTCCAGCGTGATCGTGCCATGCGTCGGCCGCTCGAAGCCGGCGAGCATGTTGAGCGTAGTCGTCTTGCCGGAACCGGACGGCCCGAGCAGCGTCAAGAACTCGCCGCGCGCGACGCTGAGGTTCATCCGCGTCACCGCGAAGGTCCGCCCGTCATAGGATTTCTCGACCTCGGCGAATTCGACGAAGCCTGGCCCGGCGCTCGCCAGCACGGGACGCGCAGTGGCAACTCCGTGGGCCGGCGCAACGGCTTGGCTGGCGCTCATCGCCTTCAACCCCGGCTGCCAGCGGGCGATTGATTAAATGGCTTGCGGTCCATGCCTCGTCCTCCCGGTACCGGCCCGCCGAACTACGCGCGCCGTCCGACTTGTATGGTCACACAATTAGGCTGGAACTGACCATAGATGCGGACAAGTTTGCCCGTCAAGCCGTAAAATGCTGCATTGTGTGATAATTTTCCGAAGTTGAGTGTAGGACAACTTCTATTGTCGGGATCGTTGTCTTATGCTAAATGCCCGACAACTCAGTATCAGCCGCAGTTCGAAATCCGCATGCTCGAAAATCTTCGCCTCACCGAGGATGAAAGCCCTGTCTATCGCCGCCTTGCCGACGCGATCGCCGAACGCATCGCAACCGGCACGCTTGCCGTCGGCGACCGGCTGCCGCCGCAACGCGAGATCGCGCGCGCCCTGGGCATCAATGTCACGACCGTGACACGGGCGTTGTCCACCCTGCAGGAGCAAGGCCTTCTTGAGGCGCGTCCCGGACGCGGCACAACGGTTGCCGCCCGCGACGTCGCCGAGCGGCCGGGCTTCGTGTCAGCGCCGAGCGACCAGAGCGGCGTCATCGACCTCTCGGTCAATCGGCCACCTACGTCAGCCTATCTCGACGCCGTTGCGGCGCTGATGCCGCGTCTTTCCAAGGATCGCCACTACGCCTCGTTGCAGGATTATCATCCGCCGGAGGGACCGCTTTGGGGCCGTGTCGCGGTCGCCGATTGGTTCAAAACGGTCGCCGGTGACGGCGACCCGGGCCGCGTCGTGCTCGCCGCCGGCGCCCAGCATGGCCTGGACTGCGTTCTTGGCGCCGTCACCCGGCAGGGCGAGGTGGTACTGGCCGACGAGGTGACCTACCAGGGCATCAATGCGCTCTGCCGCGTGCACGGGCTTGATCTCAGGGGCGTTGCCATGGATCGCGGCGGCATGCGGCCGGACGCCTTCGAGGCGGCTTGCGCGCAGCTTCGCCCGCGCGCGGTATTCCTCGTGCCGACGCTGCACAATCCGACGACAATCACGTTGAGCCAGGAGCGTCGGCGCGAACTCGCCGCGGTCGCCCGGCGCCACAACGTGCTGATC
>NZ_RZSF01000118.1:0-17715 GCF_004023325.1 Mesorhizobium sp. M1A.F.Ca.ET.072.01.1.1
GTAGTCCTTCTCGCCCGGGTTGATCTCCTCGCGCAGCACCTCCTTGCCGCCGCCGGAATTGTAGGCCTTGGCCATCTCGTCGGCGAGGCCCATGCCGGCCGTCGACTTGTCGTCGACGATCGCGACCTTCTTGCCGGCAAAACGCTCGAGCACGAATTTCGCGGCGATGATGCCCTGCTGGTCGTCGCGGCCGCAGGCCCGGAACGCGGCCCATAGGCCTCGCTCAGTCACCATCGGGTTGGTGGCCGTGGGCGTGACGAAGAGCACGCCGTTTTCTGCATAAATCTCCGAGGCCGGAATGGTGACACCGGAATTGTAGTGGCCGACGACATAGTGCACGCCGTCGGCGACGATGTCTCCGACCCCAAGCAGGGCGTGTCGGTCGCCAACAAGTTCGTCGCCGACCGAGACGCTGAGCTTCTGACCGAGCACGCCGCCATTGGCGTTTATGCGCTGGATCGCCGTCTCGACGCCGACGCGGTACTGCTCGCCATAGGCGGCGTTCGGCCCCGACATCGGGCCGGCGACGCCGAGCACGATATCCGCCCTGGCGACGACGGCGGCGGCGGCCATCAGGGCAGCAGTCATCAATCGCAGAATCATGCGCATGGTCATTCCCCTTTGTTGAAGAAGGCGGGCTTCTCGCCCGCGGCCCCTTTTTTTGACGAAGCGGGCTCCCTGCCCGCGGGTTCAGGCGCTCAGCCGACGAAATGAAGCTTCGTGAACCGGCGCCGGAATGCACTCACATCCGCCGCGACATCCTCCACGGCATCGTTGCCACGCAGTCCCCTGGCGATGAGGGCGGCAAGCTCGGGCATGTACTTTTCCGTCATGCCCCAGCGCACGATCTCCGGCGTGCCGAAGCGCAGGCCGTTCATGTCGCCATCGACCGCCGTGACCGGCAGGCCGATGCCGCAGGTGAGGATGTTCGCACGCCTCAGCCGCTTCGCTGCCGCCTGGCCGCCGCCGAACTCCGCCGCCTCGATGGCGAACTGGTGCGAGGCGGTGTGCCCCTTCGCGGTCGAGAACACCGGCAGGCCGCGCTCAGCCAGCGCGCTCGCCAGCGCCTTGGCGGTGCCGGCCATGGCGGCGGCATAGGCGCGGCCATGCGCCTTCCAGTCGAGCATGGTGATGGCCAGGGCGGCGGCCTTGGCGGCATCGAAATTGGCGGTCATGCCGGGAAAGGCGATGCGGTCGAGCTTTTCGGCGATCTCGGCGTCGTTGGTGACGATCAGCCCCGAAGGCGGCCCGCCGAGGCTCTTATAGGTGCTCATCGTCATCAGATGGGCGCCCTCCTCCAGCGGCTGCTGCCAGGCCTGTCCGGCGATCATGCCGCAAAGATGCGCGGCATCGAACAGCACCAGCGCACCGACCTCGTCGGCGATCGCCCTGATTTCCTGGATGGGATGCGGCAGCAGATTGAGGCTGCTGCCGATGGTGATCATCTTCGGCCTGATCGTAAGGGCAAGCGCGCGGAGCCTCTCGACATCGACCGTGTAGCCGCCGGCATCGACGGGCGCGGCATGGATCTCCAGCCCGTACAGACCGGCGCAGCCCGCCATATGATGCGTGACATGGCCGCCGATGGCGGGCGGCGGCGCGATGATGGTGTCGCCTGGCCGCGCCGCGACCATGAAAGCATAGAGGTTGGCGATGGCACCGGAAAGGACGCGGATTTCGGCGTATTTCGCGCCGAAGACTTGCGCCGCAAGTTCGGCGGCGATGACCTCGATACGCTCGACGCCCTCCAGCCCCATCTCGTATTTGTCGCCGGGATAGCCGAGCGACGGACGCGAGCCGAGCCCGGCGGCAAGTGCGGCCTCCGCCTTCGGGTTCATCACATTGGTCGCCGGATTGAGGTTGATGCAGTTGGCCTCGTGGATTTGCCGGTTGAGCGCGATGCCGCCCTCTATCGCGGCGAGCACGGCGTCGTTCCCCTGCCCGCTTGTGGCGGTCGCCAGCGCCTGGATAAAATCCTCGCAATGGGCGGGAACCCAGGTCATCGAAGCCTCCCTGTTGCCGGATGCGATGTCCGGCTCGTCAGGGCATGGTGGAGGCTTGGCCGGCCGGGCGCAAACGAGTAGTTCTAGCGGCTAGGCTTAGAAAATTTAGGGGTAGGAATTAGGGCAATGCGCCTGACTTAGGTGGTGCAATGCAGGAAGCGGATGGTCATTATAAGGAGAGTCTTTATAACGGTCGATCTGATCATGACCACCAAGGGGAGACGATGCGCTACATACGTCCGCAATCAATAGAAGAGGCCGCCGGCCTGTTGGCCAGCGCGGCCGGCCCGGCCGCGATCCTTGCCGGAGGCAGCGACCTTCTGGTGAGGATGAAGGGCGGCTTCATCGAGCCCGAGCTGATCGTCGACATCAAGGCGATAGCGGGCCTTAGCGAAATCAAGGAAACGGCAGACGGCTTCAGCATCGGCGCCGCGGTGCCCTGCGCGGTGCTCGGCGAGAACGCGGCGCTGAAGAAGGCCTGGCCCGGCGTCGTCGAGGCGGCCAAGCTGATCGGCTCGAAGCAGGTGCAGGGACGCTGCACAATCGTCGGCAATCTCTGCAACGCCTCGCCCGCCGCCGACAGCGTGCCGGCGCTGGTGGCTGCCGGCGCTAAGGCTGTTGTTGCCGGGCCGAACGGCAGGCGCACGATTCCCGTGGAAGCCGTGCCGACCGGACCGGGCCGTACCTCGCTGGCCAAGGGCGAGATCATCGAGGCGATCCTGCTCGACAAGCGCGCGCCAAATGCGGGCGACGCCTATCAGCGCTTCATTCCGCGCACCGAGATGGACATCGCCGTGGTCAGCGCCGGCGTGAACTTGTCGCTCGACGAGGCGGGCGCGATCAAGTCGGCCCGCGTGGCGCTGGGCGCCGCGGCGCCCACGGTGCTGCTGGTCGAGGAGGCGGCCGAGGTGCTCGTCGGCTCGAAGCTGGATGAGGCGACGCTGGAGCGGCTCGCCAAGATCTGCGCGGGCGCCTGCCGCCCGATCGACGACAAGCGCGGCACCATCGAATTCAGACGGAAAGTTGCGGGTGTGCTGGCGAAGCGTGTCGCCACCACCGCCTATGAGCGTGCAGGAGGCAAATGATGGCCGGTGTAGCGGTTTCAACGACAATCAACGGCGATCACGTCGAATATCTCTGCCAACCGGACGAGACGCTGCTCGACGTGCTGCGCGACCGGCTGGGACTGACCGGCGCCAAGGAAGGCTGCGGGACCGGCGACTGCGGCGCCTGTAGCGTCATCGTCGACAACCGGCTGGTCTGCTCCTGCCTGGTGCTCGGCGCCGAGGCCGAAGGCCGCCAGATCGAGACCATCGAAGGCATGGCGCATGGCGACCAGCTGCATCCGCTGCAGCAGAAATTCCTCGAGCACGCGGCCTTGCAATGCGGCATCTGCACGCCAGGTTTTTTGATTGCGGCCAAGGATCTGCTCGAGAAGAACCCCTCCCCGACCGAGGAGGAAATCCGTTTCGGGCTGGCTGGCAATCTCTGCCGCTGCACCGGCTATGACAAGATCGTGCGCGCCGTCCAGGACGCGGCAAACGTGATGAAGGGAGCCTGAGATGAATTTCGATCCGCGCTACTCGGGACGCAGCTTCTCATCTGTCGGCACGCGCCCGCTCCGCCCCGACGGCGTCGACAAGGTGACGGGACGCGCCCGCTACGGCGCCGACTTCAACATGGCCGGGCAGCTGGTCGGCCGCGTGCTTCGCAGCCCGCACGCCCACGCGATCATCAAGAAGATCGACACGTCGAAGGCGGAAAAGCTCGCCGGCGTGAAGGCGGTGATCACGGCGAAAGACCTGCCGGACCTGACCGATGGCGATGCCGGCATGTTCGACACCCTCGACAATTGCATGGCGCGCAAGAAGGCGCTCTACGACGGCCATGCCGTGGCCGCGGTGGCGGCGATCGATGCCCGCACCGCCAGGCAGGCGCTGAAGCTGATCGAGGTCGACTATGAGGTGCTGCCGCATGTGACCGACGTCGACGAGGCGATGCAGCACCACGCCCCGCTCATCAACGACGCCATCTTCACCGAGGGGCTGGAGGAAAAGCCGGTCAAGCCGTCTAACGTCTCCAAGCGCACGCAATACGGCCATGGCGACGTCCACCAGGGTTTTGCCCAGGCCGATTTCGTCGTCGAGCGCTCCTTCAAGACCGAGCAGACGCATCAGGGCTATATCGAGCCGCATGCCTGCGTGGCGAGCGTCAATCCCGACGGCACGGCCGATCTCTGGGTCTGCACGCAAGGCCATTTCGTCTACCGGCAGCATTGCGCCCAGCTGCTCGGCCTCGAAGTCTCGAAGCTGCGCGTCACCTCTTCCGAGATCGGCGGCGGCTTCGGCGGCAAGACCCATGTCTGGGCCGAGCCGGTGGCGCTGGCCCTGTCGCGCAAGGCCGGCCGCCCGGTGAAGCTGGTGATGACCCGGGACGAAGTGTTCCGCGCCTCGGGGCCAACCAGCGCCACCTCGATCGACGTCAAGATCGGCGCGAAGAAGGACGGCACCATCACCGCCGCCGAAGCGACGCTGCGCTACACTTGCGGCCCCTATGCCGGCATGTGGGCGGAGATCGGCGCCATGACGGCGTTCGCCTGCTACAAGCTGGAGAACGTCAAGACCGTCGGCTACGAAGTGCTGGTCAACCGGCCGAAGACCGCGGCCTATCGCGCGCCCTCGGCGCCGATGGCGGCGTTCGCGGTCGAAAGCGCGGTCGACGAGCTCGCCAAGGAGATCGGCATCGATCCGGTCGAGTTCCGCATCAGAAACGCGGCGCAGGAAGGCACCCGCGCCTCCTACGGCCCGGTCTACGGCCCGATCGGCATCGGCCCGACGCTCGAGGCGGTGAAGGAGCATCCGCATATGCGCGCGCCGCTGGCTCAGAACCAGGGCCGCGGCATGGCCTGCGGCTTCTGGTTCAACTTCGGCGGCCAGACCTGCACCGACTTGAACATCGGCATGGACGGCACGGTGTCGCTCGCCGTCGGCACGGTGGATGTGGGCGGTTCGCGCGCGTCGCTGTCTCTGGTGGCGGCGGAAGAGCTCGGCATCGACTACAGCCAGGTCAAGGCGATCGTCGCCGACACTTCCAGCCTCGGTTACAACGACATGACCGACGGCAGCCGCGGCACCTTCTCCTCCTCGATGGCGACCATCTCGGCCGCCCGCAACGCCATCAAGGTGCTGCGCGAGCGCGCCGCGCAGATGTGGGACATCTCGGTCGACGACGTTGCCTGGGAAAAGGGCCACGCGGTCGCCAAGGGCGAGAAGCACGGCAATCTCGGCAAGCTGTCGCTGAAGGAGATCGCCGCGCAGTCCGGCAAGACCGGCGGGCCGATCGCCGGCCATAGCGAGCTCGTCGCCGACGGCGCCGGCGTCTCTTTCGCCACCCATATCTGCGACGTCGAGGTCGATCCCGAGACCGGCTCGGCCAGGGTGATCCGCTACACGGTGGTGCAGGATGCCGGCAAGGCGGTGCACCCGACCTATGTCGAGGGCCAGTACCAAGGCGGTGCCGCGCAAGGCATCGGCTGGGCGCTCAACGAGGAGTATATCTACGGCAAGGACGGGCGCCTGCAGAACCCAGGCTTCCTCGACTACCGCATCCCGGTCTGCTCCGACCTGCCGATGATCGACACGCAGATCCTGGAAATCCCCAACCCCAACCACCCCTACGGGGTGCGCGGCGTCGGCGAGACCTCGATCGTGCCGCCGCTGGCGGCGATCGCCAATGCGGTGTCGAACGCGGTGGGCGTGCGCATGAGCCACATCCCGATGTCGCCGCCGCGGATTCTTGCAGCACTCGAGGCCGAACGGGAAGGCTAGCATGCTGAAAAGCGCGAAGCGGTTTTCAGCTCACGTCAGGGTCCAATGAGGATCAGGCGATAATGGTCCAAGTCACGCTCTGGGGCTCGCTCAGCGCCGCCGCCGGAGGCAAGGACAAGCTCGACATCGAGGCCAAGGACATCAGGGAGCTGTTCCGCAAGCTTGCGGAACAGCATCCCGCGTTCGAACCCCTGCTCGATCGCGGCATCGCGGTCGCGATCGACGGGACGATCTATCGCGACACGTGGTCGAAGGAACTGCCGCCGGGGGCGGAGATTTTCCTTCTGCCGCGGCTGGCGGGTGGATAGGCGGAGCGGCGACCGCCCTCGCCTGTTCGCCGGATTCGCGCTGAGCCTCACCCCTTTTTGACAGAGCCGGCAGTGACCTCATCCTTGTGCGCGGCAAAGGCTTCCAGGACCTCGGTCTTTTCGGCCTTCGGAACCTTGAAGCGATCGAGCGTCCGCCCCAGTTCCGCTGCGACCTCGTCGAATTCGGCGGGAGAAATCTTCAGGTCCTTGTGGGCCTCCTCGAGGCCGAGCGGCGTCGCGCCCGGCTCGGTGGCCACGAACTTGAAGGGGCCGCCGGAAACATCGCACACCCACAGCGTACGCATGAACTTGAGGCCCGGCAGCCGTTCGAGGTTCTTGGTGTGCCATTTGCGCAGTTGCGGGTTCTTGGACTTCTTGCCGACGATGGGGTTTTTCACGACGGCGTCGCTGAAGTGATCGACCACGGCTGCGATGGCGAACACGCCCCCCAGCCGATCGTATAGACTCTTGTCCGGCGCGGTCTGCTTGGTCTGCGCCAGCGCATCGCCGGCGGGCAACATGGCGGTCGACGCGGCCGCCGCCGCCAGCACGGCGACGACGCTTCGTCTCGAAAGAGAGGTCGAAACAGCCGTTTTCATCTCCGGTACCTCCGTTGGGCCAGAGCCGGCCGCTCTGGCGGCTTCAATGCGTGATTGCGGGACATATGCACTTTGCCTCAAACGGCATCGTATGAGGAACTAACGAAACTGCGCCCGAAATATTCCTCCGGCGGACCGGCAGCCTGGGGTCTATTCACGATGGCTAAAATTTTGCGTGACGGAGACGGATACATAAACGGCGTCGCGCGTTAATGCGCCTATGGCTGACGGGCTCTTCCGTGAATCGTGGCCTCGCGGAAACGGCGAGATGGCGCGATTCATTCGCGAATATCCCTGGTCGGAAAGCCCGCTCGGGCCGATCGAGACATGGACGCTCAGCCTGAGGACGACGGTTGACCTGATGCTCGCCGCCGAAGCCCAGATCGTGCTTTTCTGCGGGCCGGAGTTTGTCGCGCTCTACAATGACGCCTACGCGCCGACCATTGGCGACAAGCATCCGCGCGCGCTCGGCCGTCCCGCCGAGGAAAACTGGTCCGAGCTCTGGACCGACCTCGAGCCGCTGCTGCGCGGAGTTCTCGAAACCGGCGAAACCTTCTCGGCCAGGGACCGGCCTTTCTACATCGAACGATCCGGCCTGGTCGGCGAGACGGTGTATTTCGACATCTCCTATTCCGCGGTGCGGGCGCAGGACGGCACGGTCGAAGCCGTGCTCTGCATCGTTTCGGAGACCACGGCCCGGGTGCTGGCGGCAGCAAAGGTGCGCGAAAGCGAGCAGCGGTTTCGCGCGCTGGTCAATGCCAGCTCCGACGTGGTTTACCGGATGAGCCCGGACTGGCAGGAAATGCATGAGCTGGACGGCCGCGGCTTCCTGTCGAGCGCCCAGGGGCCGGCGATCCGCTGGCGCGACGAATACCTGTTCCCGGAAGACCAGGCGAGCATCCAGGCGGCGATCGAGCGCGCCATCATGGAGCGCGGCGTGTTCGAGCTCGAGCACAGGGTGCGGCGCGCCGACGGGTCCGCCGGCTGGACCATCTCACGGGCAATCCCGATCGTCGATGACACCGGCAGCATCCTGGAATGGTTCGGCATGGCCGCCGACATCACCGAGAAACGGGCGAGCGAACAGCAGATCCAACTCTTGATGCGCGAGGTGAACCACCGCGTCAAAAACCAGTACGCGGTGATCCTTTCCATGATCCGCGAGACGAGCAAGCGCGCGACCGACCCGCGCGCGTTCGAACACCAGATCCGCGAACGCATCATGGCGCTGTCGCGCTCGCACGACCTTTTGGTGCTGAACGACTGGCGCGGCGCGGGCATGGCCGACCTTGTGCGCGAACATCTGCGGCCGTTCGGACACGAAGAGCGCATCTCGCCTTGCGGGCCGGACGTGACGTTGCGGCTGAACGCGGTGCAGAACATCGGCATGGCGCTGCATGAGCTGGGCACCAACGCGACGAAATACGGCGCCCTGGCCGGCGACGCCGGAACCGTGCGGATGGACTGGCGGGTAGCCCCGGCCCCCGAAGGCAGCGACTTCGAGCTGGTCTGGGAGGAACATTTTTCCGAACCTGCCGCGGCCGCGGATGCCAAGCCGCACAAAGGCTTCGGCAGCGTCGTTCTCCAACGCGTCGTCCCCACCAGCCTCTCCGGCAGCGCCTCCATGGAACGGCTGCCCGGCCTCGTTCGCTGGACGCTCTCGGCGCCGCTCGCCAACGTGGTTGTCGCCCGCGGGGCGGAGCTGGACGGCGATGAGCAGATCGGCGGGCTGACGTGAGGCCGGTTTCATCCTGGGAGACCGAACAGGGCGGCTCGCCGCCACGTCGGAGGCTCGCTGGCGCCGCCGAGCCCTCGCCGTAGCGCCGTACGCCGAATGGCTTGCGCTGCTCCCATTTTTGCTTTCCCCTTCCCCACTTTTTTAGAACAGAAAAGCGCCAGCTTTTCTGTTCTGGACTCTGGATATTTGGACTCTGGATTCTGGCTTATGGATTATGGGGCTTATCCCAGGCCTTAACCCCTGGCTTATCCAAGCGCAGAATTCCATCAAACTTCCAAAGGCTTGGGCTACGGGTCCTCAGCATGCCTTTGAAGCGCGTGCGCACGGGCCGGCGATCTCCTGTTGCTGTCTGGCCAACAGTGAACAAAATGGGAACAAAAATGTCAAGCCGGGCACCGCTGACAGAGCTGGCGATCGTCGCCTTTGCCGTCATCGGCTTCCTGTTGCCGAGGCGCTTTAAGGAGGCAGGCTGGCAGCCGCCGGGATCTGATGGCAGAGAGATGCGGCTGGCCTGCTGCAGCCAGCCGCGGCCGGCGGCTTATGAATTCTTTGCTGCGGATCCGATCTCCACATCGTCCAGCCCCTTGGCCTTGTAGACGACGTAGGAGATCGCCCAGGCGGCGATGAAGATGCCGATAATGGCGAAGCCCAGATTGTTGAAATTGTCGTTGAGCGTGCCGACGCCGTTCCAGAAGCCGCCCGACAGACCGAGCTTGTCACCGATCAGGCCGAGCGCCTCGATGCCGCCGATCAGCACTGCGACAAGGACCGACACCAGGGTGATCGTCATGTTGTAGTACAGTTTGCGGATCGGCTTGACGAAGGCCCACTCATAGGCGCCGAGCATCATCACACCATCGGTCGTGTCGACCAGTGACATGCCGGCCGCGAAAAGCACCGGGAAGACCAGAATGGCTTCGAACGGCACGCCCTTGGCCGCTTGTGCCGCGGACACGCCGAACATGGCGACTTCGGTCGCGGTGTCGAAACCAAGGCCGAAGAGGAAACCAAGTGGGAACATGTGCCAGCTGCGCGACACCAGCCGGAACATCGGGCGGAAGACGCGGGCCAGGAAGCCGCGATTGTTGAGCAGCAGGTCCAGATCCTCCTCGACAAACGCCCCACCGGCCCGCACCCGCCGATAGCTTCTGTAGATCGAGAAGAAGATGACGATGTTCATCGCCGCGATGGCGAGCAGGAAGAGTGCGGAAACGCCGGTACTGATCGTGCCGCCAATCTCCTGAAGGCTTTGGAAACGGCCGAGCAGGGACGTTGCCGCCGCGATAGCCGCAGCGACGATGACGACGATCGTCGAATGGCCGAGTGCGAAAAAGAAACCGACGGAGACCGGCCGTTTGCCGTTCTGCATCAGCTTGCGCGTGACATTGTCGATGGCCGCTATGTGGTCGGCATCGACGGCATGGCGCAAGCCGAGGCCATAAATGACGAGAGCGACGCCAAGCAATGTCGGCTTGTCGTGGAAGGCGACGAAAGCCCACAGCCACGCCCCGACGTTGAGAATGGCGAGCGCGCCGTAGATCGTTATCAGTCTGGCCTTCAGGTCGGGCGCGCTTTTGTTCAGCATTTTCGATAGTTGGATCAGCATGGTTCTGCCTTTGACGTTGCCTGTCATCGCAGGGAACTCGCCCCGCCGTCCGGCCAGGCGCGCACACCGGATCACCCCGTCCGATGTTCTGCTTTGACGTCCATGATGGCAGGTCTCCTGGCTCGCGGATTCCCGCCGCTTTCGCCTTCCCGGCCCATGCAGCCAGTGGCATCGTGAAAACGGCACGCCGCTTACAGTTGCGGGGGCAGCCACGGCTTTGGATTTCTCCGCACCGCGTTCCCTTTTGATCCCCGAAGGGAACCATCAGCGCGAATTCGCCACACCGCGGTTGGCCAGTCAATCGACAACTCCGACGGCCAGAGGCCCCTCACGCCATCGTGACGAGAGGGCTACGCCCCCCTTACACCCCCAGCGTCGGCTCGGTATTCACCTCCAGCGCATCCTCCGCCTCGTCCTCCTCGCCAAGCACCTCGCCCTTCACCGGCAGTGCGCGTCCGATCCAGATCGGGTCGATAAGGTGGTCGCGCTTGGGGTTGGTGGTGTTGGGATGGATGAGGATGCTTAGGCCGCCATGGTTCAGCATCAGCCAGGGAACCAGCGTGGCAAAGATCTCGGTGGCGAAGGAGACCTGGTACATGGCTTGCTTGTGCGGGCCGACCGGCTCGTCGCGCCAATTGCCCAGGCGCACGCGGAACCGTTCTGCGATGCGCTGGCGCAGCCATTCGGCATGCTGCCGCTCGGCCTGCCCGCCGTAGTAGATATGGGCGTGATAGCTCGCGATCTCGGCGATCGGCCTGACTTCGTTCATCGCGATGCTCCCCTTCGACGATTTTTTTGCGCCCGGCGGAACTCTAGCCGAAGCGCGGGCGCCTTGTCTGCAGCCGGCCGCGGTCTGCGCCTGCGGTCGGCAGGGTTATCGGATATGGCGCTCCCCCGCTCCGTCTCGGCTGCGCCGAGCCACCTCTCCCATCCACCTTGTGGGGGCGAGGAATTGCCAAACCGCCGAGGTTGCAACCGGCAGGAAGGATGGCAACGGCCGTTCTGCCTTGGCCTAAATCACCGCGGTGACCGCGCCCTTCGCATTTAGACGACAGCCGACTTTCGCCTGCCTCACTTCGATGCCGCCTCGCCTGTCATAGTCTATGCGCACCTCGATCGGCGCGTTGAGCCCGCTTCGGCGTTGACGCAAGGGGCCGGCGCTGACCGTGTAAACACGCACGGCGCCGAGGGGCTTGGCGGCCGCCGCGATCGCGGCGCGACAGGCGCGCACTACGGCGGCCGGCGTGCCCGGTATCGTCTTCGGAGGTGACAGCGGCGGGATGCGATAGCCTTTGGTGACCCGCCGGAGGTCGCCGCCGGCGGATCTGGAGGGCCTCAGCACTGGAGGCAGCACAATGGTCTGCGCCGCGCTTTTGGCCAAAGCAGGGGCTGTCGGCACCGCGGCCGGGTTCTGCGCAGAGGCAGCCGATCCGCTGACGGCGGAAGGATCGTCGCCCGCGGCGGCGGCGCCGACGCTTGTCGACACTCCTGTGCTGGTGCTGCCCAGATTGCCGCCGGCATTGACGCCGAGCGATCCGCCGCCGGTCGATGCGCCGACGTTTGCGCCGCCGACACCGTCGGCACTGGCGCCCACGCCCGCCGACACGCCTTGCGAACCGGCGCCCAATCCGGCGCCCACGCCGATGCCGCCGACCTTGCCGCCGACGCCGACGTCAAGCGCCGAGGCAGGCCCGATCGGGATGGCGATCGCCAGCGCGGCTGCTAGGTATTTTTTCATGGCCAGACCTTTGTTCCAAGGCCAACCTTGTGTGGCTCCTCATCGAGCGTCCGCTCGACAGCGGTCTGCGAAGCCTTCGTCGCGCGAATGCGTGCCGAGCGATGGCGACTTCTCGCCCTGCCGGCATCGGCCTCGGCGGTGACCGGCGCGGCTGGAGGCCGCTCGAAAGACGAATGATAGAAAAGCGGTCTCGGCAACGCCAAGCACTGAAAAAGGCTTAGGAATTCTCCTTTCAACTTAGCTGTCGACAGCAGGGCAAGTTTGAGCTCGCCTACGCGCTGCTAACGGGTAACTTTCAAATTAGTTTCAACTAAAATTCAACAGAACAAGGACACCACCGTGCCAGCGCCGGTTGCTTGATGCCGACGCCGGGCTCTCGTCGAAATGGCCGTCTCGGCTTCGCCGGGCCAAGTCTCCCCCACTTCCTGGCGTGCGCGGGCCTGGAGGCTTGAGAGTCGCCCCAGGGCGGCAAGGCGCCCGCGCTACCGGCCCGAAGCCGCAACGCTCGTCGCGCTGGCCGACAAGGACGCGGTGCTGGTCGGCCAGGCCGACCTGTTGCGATCGATGGTCGAGGGTGCGGCCGGCGATGCGATCCTGGCCAACAAGCGCGAGATCGAGACCGGCATCGCCGCCATCAGCGCCACATTGCGCGACAGGCAATCGTTCCTGCTGTGAGGGCCGGCTAGGCCTTGCCCCTGGAGCGCCTCACGCCTTTTGACTGGTGAGGCGCTCGAGCGCATCGACGATCAGGTCGCAGAATTTCGCATGGTCGAGCTTCATCGCCACGGTGTTGCGGAAATCGACCTGCTCGCTCGCCGTGCCGCCGAAATGGCGCATGCCGCCCAGCTTCTCGAAATTGCAGACCGTCATGCCCTTGGTCCAGCGTCCGGCAAGCTCGACGCGGATATCGGCCTTCTCGGTGGTGAAGACGCCTGCATCGATCATCGCCGCCACGCAGCAGGCGTCATGGACGGCGGGATAGGCTATCTGCAGCAGGCCGCCATGCGTGGTCGCGATGAATTCCCAGATGTCGAGGATGAATTTGGCGATCGGGCCGCCGACGGCGCGCACCCTGTCCTGCAGGTCTGGGGTGGCCAAGGCCTGGTGCGTGAGGTCAAGCCCCACCATGGTGACGTCCCAAGCGGCGCGGAACACCACGTCTGCGGCCTCCGGGTCGGCATAGACGTTGAACTCGGCCGCCGGCGTGATGTTGCCGCGCGTGAAACTTCCGCCCATCGCGACGACCCGCTTCACCCGCTCGACGATGCGCGGCTCCTTGCGCACGGCCAGAGCGATGTTGGTGTAGGGCCCGACCGGCACCAGCGTGACGGTTTTCGGCTCATGCGCCATGACCGTTTCGATGATGAAGTCGACGGCATGGCGCTTGTCGAGCTCGAACGAGGCGGGCGGCAGCTCCGGGCCATCGAGCCCGGTCTCGCCGTGGATCTCGACGGCCAGCACCTGGTCGATGATCAGCGGGCCGGGCGAGCCTTTCGCCACCGGCACCTTTATGCCGTAGGCCGTGCATACGGAGAGCGCATTGCGCGTGGTGTTCTCGACATTGTGGTTGCCCGAAACCGTGGTGATGCCGAGAAGGTCGATGTTCGGGTTGCCGGCCGCAAGCAGGATGGCGATGGCATCGTCGTGCCCCGGATCGCAGTCGAGGATGATCTTTTCCATGAGGGTCGCCTCTCCCTGGCCTGCGGCGATTACAGACCGGGGCCTCTGGTGACGTCAAGGTTGCCATCCGGCCGAAGCGCGATCACCACAACGGACGCTCTTGCCGCCCTGCCCTTGATGCCGCCCTCAGCGCGCCTGCCCTCCTCTCGCCCCGCTCCCCCACAGCGCCCGCGCGAACACGTTGCGCTTGCCCTTGCGCGGCGCCAGCTCCACATCGCTGACCAGCTTCGCGCCGCCTTCGCGCCGCTCCAGCGTGATCTTGCGGCTGTGGAAGGCTTCCAGCTCGGCGCGGTGGGCGACGCTGATGACGGTGACCTTCGGCAATGCCTGGATCACCGTCTGCATCATCTTGTCCTGGCTCTTCTCGTCGAGCGCCGAGGTCGCCTCGTCCAGCACGACGATGTCTGGCTCGTGCAGCAGCAGGCGCGCGAAGGCGAGGCGCTGCTTTTCGCCGCCGGAGAGCGTCTGGTCCCACGGCGCCTCTTCCTCGATCCTGTCCCGCAGGTAGCCGAGGCCGACCTTGTCGAGGGCGGCGTCGATCTCGTCCACCGTCCAGTTGTCGGCGGCGGCCGGATAGGCGACCGCGCGCCGCAGCGTGCCGGTCGGGATGTAGGGGCGTTGCGGCAACATGAACAGCCGCTTGCCGGCATGGAAATTGACGCTGCCGCCGCCCCAGGGCCACAGGCCCGCGACGGCCCGCACCAGCGTCGACTTGCCGGTGCCGGATTCGCCGGCGACCAGCACCCGCTCGCCCGGGTTGATCTCGACTTTCGTCTCCTTGACCACGCCGGTGCCGTCGTTGAGGGTGACGGAGAGATCGTCCAGGCTGAGCATGGCGCCGTTTTGCGTCTCGCCGCGCCGGATGCGCCCAAAGGACTCGCTCTCTTCGGCGCGCTCCAGCCCGTCGAGCGACATCATCAGCGAAGCGACGCGGCGCGCCGAGGCGTTCCAATCGGCCAGGCGCGGATAATTGTCGACCAGCCAGCCGAACGCGCCTTGCACGATGGCAAAGGCGGAGGCCGCCTGCATGACCTGGCCGAGCGACATCGAGCCTTCGAGGAATTTCGGCGCGCAGAGCAGCACCGGCACCACCGGCGCGAACAGCATCGACCCTTGCGAGACAATCGCGGTGCGCATGTGCTGTCCGGTCAGCAGCGCCCATTGCCTCAGCACATGGCCGAAATTCCTGTCGATGCCGCTGCGCTCCTCCGCCTCGCCGCCGAGCAGCGCGATGCTTTCGCCGTTTTCGCGCACGCGCGTCAGCGTATAGCGGAATTCGGCTTCCGCCTGGTTCTTCCGCTCCGAAAGCTGCACGAAATGGCGGCCGATGACCACCATCGAGGTCGAGGTGATGGCGGCATAGATGACCGCGGTGACGACGAGGAAGCCGGGGATGGTGATGCTCTCGCGGCCGAGCGGCAAGGTGAGCGCGCCGCCGATGGTCCACAGCACGACGATAAAGGTCGAGGCCGCCAGAAAGGCGTTGAGGACGCCGGAGATGAAATCGACGGGGGACTCGGTGGCGATTCGCAGATCTTCGGTGAGACGGGCTTCGGGGTTCGAGTGGTCGCCGGCGACGAGGTTGAGCTGATAGTAGCGGCCGCTGGCCAGCCAGCGCGCGATGACAGATGTGGTGAGCCAGGAGCGCCAGCGGCGCTGGATCGTCATACGCAGGTAGACCTGAACGACGACGAGGCTGGCGCTTCCGGCAACCAGCGGCACGAAGACGGCGCTCAGCATATAGACGGTGTGGACATTGCGCTGCTCGATGGCGTCGAAGAAGGCGCGGTTCCAGACATTGATGCCATACTGGAAGCCGACATTGACGCAGATCAGCACCAGCAGCCCAATCGTAAACGGCCATGCAAGCTTGTCGCCATTCCGGCCCCAGTAGCCGCGCCCGCTGATCCAGAACCGCCTAAAAAGGTACTTCCTACGCGCCTGCTCGGCCTCCTCGGGCGTCAGCTTCGGACCGGGCTCGACGGATTCCGGCGGCGGCGGCGCCGGTTCGCCGACGGCCTCTGGCGTGGCTTCGGCCGGCTCCTCGTGCTCGGGCGATTGCTTCGGTTGCGACTTCTCTTCGCGGGGTCTTTCCGGATGCAAGCTTTCCGGCGGCGACTTTTCCGGCCGCGTCTTGCCCGGGGATGCTTTCGCTGCGCCCGTCTTTGCGGGGCGCGACTTCCCGGCACCGCGCGGCTGGGCGCCGTCGGCCGATCTTGGCTTGAGCTTTGCTTCAGACATCAGCCGACAACGGCTCAAAAATCAGAAGGTTTCACGATCTCGGCGAGAGATGTTGCCTGCCCGCTCGGGCCTCGACCTCACCTCACCCGGCAAAACCCCGCCGCGCGGCGGCCATGCCTTCCCACATCAGCTTGATCCCGAGCGCGCCGACCACGGCGCCGGCGGCGCGGTCGATCCAGTGCTTGGTGCCGAGATAGGCCGCGCGCGGCCGGCTGGAGGAAAAGGCGAAGGCGACGACCGCGTACCAGACGAATTCGTTGAGGAAGAGCAGCGGCGGCAGGACCAAGAGCATCCAGAGCGGCGGCGAGGCCGGCAGCATGGCCGCGAACATCGAGGCGTAGAAGATCGCCGTCTTCGGATTGGCGAGCTGGACCAGCAGCGCGCGACGCAGCGCCCGCCAGAACGAGCCGGCGCGCGCCGAGGCATCGTTCGCGATCTCGATCGGCTGATTGGCGCCGCGCCAGATCTTGATGCCGATCCACAACAGATAGGCGCCGCCGGCAATGCGCAGGAAAATGTCCAGCCAAGCGATCTGGACGAGCAGCGCGGTCAGGCCCGCGACCGCGATGATGGCGAAGATGAAGCCGCCGATGCCCATGCCGATCGCCGCCGCCAGGCCATCCGTACGCTCGCCGGCCACCGCGATGCGCGAGACGACGACGAAGCTCGGCCCCGGGCTCATCGCCCCCAGCAGGAAAACGCCAAGGATGGAAAGGATGGTTGCAATCTCGGACAAGACTTCCTCCGCAGGTCGGCTGCAATTCCCTGCGCACTACAATGCACGCGCCGCACGCCGTGTCACCATCCCGGCGGGCGATCGGCGAGCGCGAGCATGCCGAGACGGCGTCTGGTCAGGCAGGAGCCGCGCCCTATGTCTTCCGCGGCCCGTCCAGCCATCGGGCGAAACACCGCCTTTTGCGGAACAAGCGGCAGTTGCTTGGGTTGGCAGCCGTGTTCTGCAGTCGTACGGTATATGGCGGAAGTGCCTCTGCACACGGGGAGACTTCAGATGAAAGCTGCCGCAGAACGCGACCCTCGCAGGCGCGAGCTTTTGAAGGATCACGGCCCAGCCGGACTGGCCGCGAAGTCTGTTTCCGGCCGCGCCGCGGCCCAGCGGTGCCGACGACGCGCCGCCCACAGTCAAGACGTCCCGCCGATCCGTTCGCGCCAAGCATGATCCGTTCCAGTGCTTTCCTTCCCTAGACCGAGGCGAGGCCGCTCGCCGCTCTGGATAGGCTTGATCGCAACGCTCTCGGGCTGCGCGGGCGGGGTGCTCGACCCGCAGGGCCCGATCGGGGCGGGCAACCGCACGATCCTGCTCAACTCGCTGGCGGTCATGCTGGTCATCGTCATTCCGACGCTGGTGGCACTGCTTTTGTTTGCCTGGATGTTCCGTGCCTCCAACCGCAACGCCCGCTACGAGCCGGAATTCACCTATTCGGGGCGTATCGAGCTGATCGTCTGGTCGATCCCGACGCTCACCATCCTCTTCCTCGGCGGTCTGATCTATTACGGATCCTACCATCTCGACCCGCGCCGGCCGATCGCCTCCAGCCAGCCGCCGCTCGACATCCAGGTGGTGGCGCTCGACTGGAAATGGCTGTTCCTCTACCCCGACCAGGGCGTCGGAACGGTCAACCAGCTGGTCATCCCTGCCGGCGTTCCCGTACGTTTCAAGCTGACCTCGGCCAGCGTGATGAACACCTTCTTCGTGCCGCAGCTCGGCAGCATGATCTATGTCATGAACGGCATGCAGACCGAGCTCAACCTGCAGGCCGACCGCGAGGGCGACTATCTCGGCCTGTCGGCGCATTTCAGCGGCGATGGCTTTTCCGACATGAATTTCCGCGTGCGCGCCGTCCCGCCCGACGAGTTTGCGCGCTGGGCCTCTTCGCTGCATGGCGCCGGCGGCGTGCTCAACGCGCGCGCCTATGGCGAGCTTGCCCGGCAGAGCATCAACGTGCCGCCGGCCTCG
>NZ_RZSF01000119.1:0-17625 GCF_004023325.1 Mesorhizobium sp. M1A.F.Ca.ET.072.01.1.1
AAGCGAATAGGGCTCGCGGGCCGCTCGATTGCTCGTCGGCGGGCAGAGAGAGCGCTGATCGAAGAAATTTCGGTCGATACGCTTCAATCATTGGATAAGCTCTTGAAGGCTGACCCGGCGATCGGGCAGACGCGCTTTCATTGGCTGCGATCGACGCCGGAAGCGCCGGGTGCATCCAATCTGGTCGGACTGACCGAACGGATTGCATTCCTGCGGACGCTTGAGATCGATCCGAAATTGCAGGCGCGTATATCATCCGGACAGTGGGACCAGATGATCCGTGAGGGGAACGCCATTGCCGGCCTGGCTTGCCAATGACTGACGGGAAGCCGGACCTTGTCCCGCTCGATCTGGCCCGCCCGGCATATGAGCGGGCACGATCTGCTGCGCAAATGACGGGCCGATGGGCTGGAGAGGGCTCGCTACGTCGCCCACCGGGTCATCGGCGGCGGTCGCCCCCGGCTGTGGCGTGCGGCTTTCCCGCACCAAATATAGCGGGCCACAATGGTGTGGGAAATCCACCCGCCCGGATCTTTTAAGGCGAAAAGCCGAATGGCTGAGCTACTCGGCCACGATCCAGAAGATCCAAAAAGGTCGGTAAGTTGACAACGTGCGGTCAGATAACGCGCAAAATCAGAGATTTGAGATTGGTACGAAGCTTGCTGGTACATCAGCCGATCGCTCGTGAGAGCGAGATGGCTGGATAGCTCGGACACTGAGCAGAGGCGGGAATTAGCTATGGCGCGAACTGACGTAGAGCGATTCATCAACGAGTTGGGAAAAAAAGGCAGTCCGCTTGAAAACCTCAAACGGCGTGCTGGAGGGCTTGCGTCGATTGTGGAATTTGCAAAGGACCTCGACTACAACATCACACTCGACCAGGTTAAACGTTTGATCCGATCGAACAGCCGAGAAAAACCAAATAGCAAGAAGCTTCGCGCGACTGCGGGCCGCAAGGATGGTTCGAGTGTTTCGACCTTGACCAGCCTTGTACACACCAAAGCGTTGGCTAATTGCGCTCCTTGTACATCCATGAGCCCTGTTAAAGTCGGTGGAAAAACTGCAGCCGTCGCGGTCGTTATCGTCGTTGTGATAGTTGTAGCGGTCGCGAGCTAGCTCTGATCGCATTCGCTCGAAGGAGCCGGTCTGAAGAGAACATGATCGCAAAGCTTGTCAGCGAGAAGATAATGTCATCAGTCGGACAAGGGGCCGCTGCAACGGCTCATCTCTACCCTCGGAGCGAACGCTGGCGGCAGATTTTTGATCGGCGCACGCCAAAGGAACGGCGCAGTTTGTCACATATCAAGCGCTTCATGGAGCGGCTGGCCGGTGACGGGAATTTCCGTACGGCGCTTTCCGAGAACCTCGACAATCCTCGGATAGTGACCGCGTGCTACGGCATCGAAGTTGACCCAATGGAGATCCTGCCGCTCTGGTGCGGTGACTACCTGAAGTATCGCTTCAAGCCGGAGTCTGCCCCGTGGCCGCTGGCTATGATGTGGGATGAGTATACGCGGGAGATGTTGCGCCATCGCGACCTCATGCGCGGCCAAGGCGAAATGTCGACTATCAACCCTCGCTTTCATGCCTGGCGCGAGCGCCAAATCCGGCTCTGTAACGACGAAATGGGCGAATTGGCACCGTCGATCGCGCACTCCGTCATCGCTTTCGAGCTGAGCGAAGGCTGCACCGTCGGTTGCTGGTTCTGTGGCCTCTCGGCGGGTACCTTCAAAGGTTACTATGAATACACTGAGGAGCATGCAGAGGTTTGGCGCGGCGTGCTCCGTGTGGCGAGCGAAATGTTTGGTTCGGCAGTCCGCACTGGCTTCTGTTACTGGGCCACAGACCCGATCGACAACCCGGAGTACGACCGTTTTCTGTTCGACTACCATCAAATCACGGGCGAATTGCCACAAACGACGACGGCGGCCCCGCTCAAGGATCAGGCACTCACCAACCGCGTGCTCGAACTGTTCGAACGCTACGGTCGCGTGATCAATCGTTTCTCGGTGCTAAGCACGGACCATCTTAATCAGATACACGCGGCGTTTTCGCCCGAGGACCTGATGGGGGTCGAACTCATCCTGCAGGGCAAGGACGGGCCGACCGCAAAGGCTTTCACCGGGCGCGCACGAGCGCGGAAGGAGAAACTCAGGGCAGCCGGCAAAGCTGCCGCAATCGCCGTGCCGGAGGGCTGTCCCACGACAATCGCCTGTGTTTCTGGCTTTCTCGTGAACATGCGGCAGGGACGTTTACAACTGGTGACGCCGGTACCGGGTAGCGAACGGTGGCCTCTCGGGTACCGAATCGTGGCTCAACGTTTCTTCAGCACGCCCGACGAGTTCCGGGAGGGTCTCGATAGCATCATCGACGAGAATATGCTCGAAAGCCCGCCTCCCAACCGGCCAATTCGCTTCCGCGGAGACCTGCAATACGAGGCAGGGGACCACTGCTTCCATCTCCGCTCACGCAACATTGAGCATCGAGTGCTCGACGGGGTGGTTCCGATTCCCATTGGCCATCTAATCGCGAGCGGGAACTGTACAGCCTCGGAGCTGATTATGGGGGTCACGGACGGAGCGAGCGTCCTTGCAGTCGCCGACCTGCTCGATCAGCTATACGCGGCTGGGGTGATCGAAGAGGACCTCGACGACATTTCGCTTGGCAGAACGGGATGACGGGCGCGGGCCGCGGGCTTTTTTGTCCGCAACGCCACTGCCCTGCGTCCCACTCGGGTGAAGCGGGCTATCGCGGCCGGCTCGGCGGCGGCTGGGATGCGAGCGCCTCCTCACCCAAGGACCTGCGGCAAAAATCGAAAGAAAACCTGCTCTGATGCGATCTTCACTCTTCTTCTCGCCGCTATCCGCTCGCCGAGGCCGCCGGCGTTCTGATCGGACCATCCGCTGTCGCTGAGGCTCTCGCCGGTTCACCGCAATTGTCTCAAAATGGCGGACCCGCGACACGCTGTGGGGTTTGTCAGGTCCGCGACACAGGCTTCGTGGGCCGATCTGTTGTTTGCGGCAGGCCAAAAGAGCTGAACAGCAAGCATTAACTTTGTCGCCGGCTCGATCCGTCAGATTGGAACGAGATTTGCACCCTTTGAGGGTGAGACGACGGCAGCAGCCGACCGGCTCTCCTGTCGCAGGCCCCGCGACCGACACAGCCAAGGAAGGAGCCCAGCATCCGCCGGGTGGTGGTCGGACGGCGGCGACCTCCCCCTGTTCGCCATGGATAGCCGCACCTCATAGACGTTCTCGATCGTAAGCAGCACCGGTTGCCAATGAGCATGTTGGCGGCTTGCTGGCTCCCTATGGATGCGCTCCCGCAGCTGCAAAAGCTGGTCTGGGGGGCGAGAGCTACGCTTTGAAAACCGGAGTCGACCCGTCCTCGTCATGAGGGTCACCGTCGTCGGTGGAAGGTTTCGTTGGTGGTCGCCTGATTTCGAACGAATTCGGTTCCATTCACAATTAAGGTGAGGTGTTGTTGTGTATAGCTTCCTGCTTGCGTCCTGGGGGACGTCGGGTAATCTGAGTCCGTTGCTGACTGCGGCCCGAAGACTGCAACGGCGCGGCCATAGCGTCCGCGTCATGGCTGATCCAGTGATGCAGAGTGAAGTGGCTTCGGCGGACTGCGAATTCGTGTTCTGGCGGCGTGCCCCGATAGGCATCGACGCGGACCCGACTAACTTTTCGGACATCCGTGACTGGTTTCAAAAGGCGGTGTTCGGCCCCGCGCCAGCCTATGCGGCCGATATCCGGGATGAGATCGGCCGCGTCCCGACGGATGCTGTCATTGCCATCGATCTATTGTTCGGTGCCGTATTGGGCGCCGAAGCTGCGGGCGTGCCTATCGCAATGTTGGCACCCCATGTTAGCCTTCGCCCTCTCCCAGGGACTCCGCCGGTCACCAGCGGGTTCGTGAAGCCGCAAACGCCAAAAGAGCGGATCGAGGCCGCTGCGGCGAGCGAAGGCTGGGCGTGCTTTTTGAACCAGTTCCTTCCACTTTTAAACGAGGCGCGCGCCGGCCTCGGCCTCTGCGGCTTAGACAAGACGGTGGATTTGTTCCAGTGTGCTGATCGGTACTTGCTCGCGATCAGCCAGACCTTCGACTTTTCAGCCGACTCTCTGCCCGATAACGTTCGTTATGTCGGGCCGCTGCTCGATCAACCGAATTGGTCGAAGGGCTGGGCGGCTCCCTGGCCTATGGACTCCGGTCGACCTCGTGTGCTTGTCGCCTGCAGCACCGGGGCTCAGGGTCAAGACCAATTGGTTCAGCGGATCATCAGCGCACTGGGTACGCTGGACGTGGACGCAGTAGCGACCATCGGCCCCCATCTTGACTCGAGAAAACTGGAGGCCCCCAGGAACGTGCATCTGCTGCACGGTGCACCGCATGACCTAGTGATGAAGGAAGTCTGCCTCGTCGTGACGCAGGGCGGCCACGGCACCGTCAGCCGCGCGTTGATAAACGGTCTGCCGCAATTGGTGCTCCCGAACGGGCGCGACCAAGGGGATAATGCCGCACGAGTTGTGTCGAAGGGAGCTGGTCTACGCCTACCGTCGAGTGCTCCTGAGGCCGAGATCGCCGACGCCGTCAGTCGGCTAGTTCAGGAACCGTGTTACCGGGATGCGGCCCGACGCTTGGGCGATGCCATGAAACATGAAATCGCGGCCTCCGCTCTCGTTGACGAATTGGAGGCTATGGTGGCAAATAGGCGCGTTGTCTGATCGCCGCTTTGACACTGGCGGTCCGATCCTGCTCAGACATTTAGATCCTTCAAGTTCACCTTCGGCCGCGTCGGCATCTTACCGACTGGCTTTACGCATCCACGTCATTCCGCCGATGCTTCTGCACCGGGCCAAGTCGACATTCCCCGGCTTGGTGCCTCTTACAGACCATCGTGTTTCAGCATCAGTCGGTTCCTATTTTGCCGAGGATCAGGACCGATTGATAGCGGCCTTCCGCTTTCGATCGGGCCGTCTGCTTTCAGGAATTGTCAATCCGGCTGCGCCGGCCGGGAAAGGATCGGCGAACGCATCGCTTCCGCGATCTGACTGCGTTCGGGTCCATTCTCCGCTCTGGGCACAATCATCTACCCTTTAGAAGGCCAACACAGAGAAAAGGAGCCGCACTTGAAGAACGCAGCCCGATCGGGTCCCATTCTGATGAAACGCGCCGGGGTATGCCTCGCACACACTTCGAAGCAAGACCGGCTTCACCCCTGAGTCCACCGCTGATCTTAATTCACGGTTGGACAGGCGATCACAGGATATTCACGCCGCAGATCGAATATTTTGCTCACAGTCGGCACGTTGTAGCGGTCAACCTTCGCGGTCACGGGGAGAGCGACGGACCGAAGCAGGAGTACACGATCGAGGGTTTTGCCGATGACGTAGCATGGCAATGCGCCGAGCTGAAGCTGGAGAAACCGCTGATCATCGGCCACAGCATGGGTGGATCGGTCGCACTTGATCTGTGCGGGCGCCATCCGGACCAGGTCTCAGGTCTGGTGATGATCGATTCCATTGTCACGCCAGGATCGGCGTTGCGCGAAAGCGCCGACGTCGGTCGTTTACTGGATGAAATTTCCGGTCCAAACTATCGGGCCGTTTTGCGGAAGAATGCGTTGTCCATGGCCGTCGACTACGACGATATTGCCAGGCGCGAGAGCATCCACAACATCTACATCCAGCCCTCGTGCGAGAAGACACCGCAGCATGTAGCCTATTCGGCAATGCGTAACTACATTCTCAACTATGACGCGTCTCCCGCCGCATCGCGTTGCAAAGTCCCTATGGCTTACATATCGGCGGATGTGCCGTTAGTGAACGCTACCCGGGATCTCGACTGGCTAAAGGCTCGTTGTTCGCAGCTCATCCTGGCCAAGACGTTGTTAGCTGGCCATTTCAACACCATCGAAGTGGCTGACCAGGTGAATGCAATGCTCGACCGCTTCCTAGCAGTCGGCCTCCGACGCCGCGCCACTACGCGCATGTAATACATGTGCGCAGGGCGCTGCATACACGTCAGTGGTGGGTTTGGTCGGGTTATGACCGGCGTTTCGGCCGATCGGCTAAGCGTGTCCGTTCGCAAGATGGCGTGCTTCCGTCCTGCGATTTTGAGACATTTCCAATTCGTGACCCTCCGCATTTGTTTCGTGGCTTCGGCATAGTCGGCGATGTCGTTGGTCTTCGAAGCAACTTCGCGGACCATCTGCTTTACACTCGCCGGTTTCGAGGAAAAGACACGACACGGTCAGGCAATTGACGTCGGAGACCTCTACGAACATAAAATCCGACAACTTTTTCAGCTTGCCGCGTCTACGGAGCCGGAGTCCTTCGCCATCCTAGGCCAGCGAGCCTTCGCCCGACTCATCAACTTGGAAGGCCCCGATTTCCCTCCGAGCAACCCGAACGATATTGCGATCATAGCCCACCCCAGAGGAGCCATGGGCAACCTCTGGAGGTACCTGCCGCATCGACCATCGGTTGGAATAAAAGAACTGCTCGGTTCCAAGGAACAGTGGCGACATAGATATCCATGGAACCGTGATCAGTCCCTCCGCCAATAATTTTGAGAGCACGGCACCGCTACCATACGCGCCGATTACGAAATTGCCGTTGATCTCCTCTTTAATCGCGTGGAAGTAGGCGAGGATGGGGCCGTCGATCTGCGTAGCCGGATAGTCCAAATCGACGGCGAAAAAAATCGTACTGCCCCTATCTTTCGGCTGGCCGACGCGCTTTGCGAACCCAATAGCACTCTTTGCATTTGCAGTACCGATCGAGCTCGAGAAATTGGAAATATGGCGGCTGCTGTCCTGGAAAATCGGTAGAATTCCGAAACCGTGCTCAGATAGTAGTTTGGCCTCCACTGGTGTGATGGTTTTCGGCCTCTCGGAACTCGCGTAATACCGAATGACCGTGGTCACCCCCGATCTTCGCAAGAAAGTGAGAAATTTCCGGCCTGCCGCATTGTTGAGACGGACGCTGACATCCGCTGCAGACCATCCGTCCGCCTTCGCGAAGTCTTCACAATAGGGCATGGGCTTTCCCGCTACAAAGCGCACCACCGACGTCGCTTCCGCTGACGAATGTGCGGTATTCACATATTCAACGAGCGTGCTGCTCCTTCTGGCTGAATGTAAAGTCTGGCATACGGGTCAGGGCAAGACGCGCAGGTAGTAAGGTGAGTCGCTCGGCGGGCCGAAGCGGCCGAAAACCTGCGCGATAGTGGACTGCGTATCCTTGTTTGACAGATTCAGGCACGCCTTCAGCAATGTTGAGGTGACGGCGAAACTGCCAGGGCTTCCGCCATCGAAAACGGCAAGGCAGGTTAAAGATAAATAGATTTTCGCGGAGTCCGATTGATCCAGGATGAAGCAATTGAATGCAGTCGGTTCGCCGTATCTGCTCAGATAGACACTGATGGGCTTCGCCAGATTGACGCCTGCTTTGTCGCCGTCGGCAGCATCGGCGCAAATTGACGCAAGGGTACTTGGGAAATCCGCAACGGCCATCCTGCGGTTCAGGGTCTTCGAGGCCGTGGCGGCGTCCACCTGGTTCGGCACCATTTGCATGGCATTCTGCCACATACTAGGATCCAAGTTCAGAATTGAGCCTTCGGACAGTTTCTGGATCAAGCCTGAGCAAATCCTCTCCGCTTCGAGGGGGCCGCTGCTATGGGCGCCGATTACCAGGAAGAGGCCCGCAGTTGTTTCTGCGATGGGGTTCATAGTTGGTTTCTTATAGAAGCGGGGCCGGAGTTCGTCGGCACCGCTGTCAGCCGGACCTGATCTATGACGCCGGCGAGGTTTCTTCGAATTGACACCGTGGGTTGGTGCGCTGCTGCTTTCGAGACCAATCATTAGGATCAGACCTGGGGCGTGATGTCTTGTTGCGGGGTCGAGCCGCCGTTAAAGAAGTTCTTGGCATTCATAAACTGCTCGGTGGCGTTCTTATTCACGATCTCCTGGAAGTTTTTGTAATCGGGGCCGCCGTTGCGGATCCGGCGAGTCTGAACGATATTGGTAACCTCGTTATAACTTATGTCGACGTTGACGTATCGTGTCGACGAGCAAGAAGATTTTAGATCAATGAAGTACTCATTGAACTTGACTTGTCGCAGAACAATTGCGCCGTAGTCGTAATATCCGCCTGCCCCGTTATCGAGAAGGTAGCTTTGGTAGGTGCATGTCAGAGCCTTGTACTGCTGCGACTTGCTGTTGGCGCTGAAGGTCAGGTTGCCCATCTCAGTGAGGAAGGACTCGAAATCCGTTAGCAGAGACGCCCCGTCAGTGACGATCGCCTTCGCGATCAAGGAGAGGAACGTGGCTGAGACGGAGGTGCCGGCAAACTTGTTTGAGTAACCTTTCTGTTTTTGCCCTCCCATCGAAAGATCGGGAATATTGCCCACAACATTCGTCCAGGTGTTGATGTCAAGTTTTGTCGCATCAACTTTAGGATGATGGGTATGCATGTAGTCGTGAATGAGTCCTCCTATAGCCAGAAGGTTGTCCTGATTTTCTTTCATGATGCCGCTGTACGCCGGGTCATCAGTCTTCTGACCAATGAGGTGAAACTGTACTGTTCCTTGATCGTTGGCGATGGTGTCGTCACTGGGGCGCGCAGCACCTGGCTGGGCCAAAAGAAGGGAGTTGGCGCCGAAAAACGCGCTCGCCGCCTCATAATTCTTGTCCGAATGGCTCTGTTCATGCCCTTGAAAATGCGCTGCGACCGCGTTCAACATGTTTATCCTTCCTTTTCTGAGCGTTGCTGTGAAAGCCGCAAAGTGCCTGGAGTGCCGTAAACGCTTGGGTATCAGGTGATCTTTGCGTGTCTTCACTGGCTGTATACCAGTTTGTTCCGATCCCCACCTTTGCGTCAGGCAGACCTTTCTCTGCGCGCAGCCATTTTGCGATAGCGCAGCGGCGAGAGCCCATGGATCGCCTTGAACGCGGTGGAGAAATTGTTGCTGTTTTCGTAGCCTAAGGATTCAGCGACCTCGGCCACGCTTTCATGCCCGCTTCGCAAGCGGGCGGCAGCCTCCATCATCCGGTAGTGCCGTAACCAGGTCATAGGCCCGCAGCCAAAGGCAGCCTCGAAGCGGTTGACGAGTGTTGTCTTGTTGGTCCCGGCTATGCGCGCCAATTCGCTGAGGGCGATCTGCTGATCGACTCGCTGTGCCAGCAGAGCGCAAGCCTTCTGAACGAGGGGGTCGGCTGAGAAGAATAGCGGTGCAGAACGCCGCGCGATCTGAGCGACGCAGGCGGTCAGTCTGCTCACAACTTCCTGCTCGATCAGTGGCCACAACAGGTAATCGGAATACCCGTCGGAGAAAACCGCCTCTCGGTCCAGCCTGTCTTCGGAAACCAGGGCTAGTTGCACCAGTCCGGAAGAGAGCTTCGCATGACCGTACCCCTGTTGCTCCCATTCGCGGCAATCGATGATGACGATTTGCGCGTAGCGCCCCGGCCGCAACAAACGGTGCTCAAGGATATCGATCTGCCGCACTTCGTTGGGCAGATTGCCGAAGATCCGAGAACTCGCAATTTGTGCCAAACACTTACCTGCCAAAGGGTCCGGGCCAAGATACGAGGCCAGAATCGATGCATGTACCTCGGTAACACCCTGAGAACATGGCCTGCGAAAGCCTTGACGCGGCCGAACGGCGGTCGAAGAAGGTGGGTCTTGGTTTGTGTAGTTGGCTGTAAGTGTGAATACCTTCTTCACAGCAGATGCTCGCTCGAAGTCAGCGCGCGTCGGTTTCACTGAGTTGGGACAGCGAAACCAGCATCGCGTCCCGATGGACGAGGGGGTAATGAACTGGCCCGGTCCTGAAGATGGTGCCAGACTTCGATCGCATCACGCTTCTTCCCTTCGCGAAGCATCAGCCGTTTGCCCTCTCATTATCGATGGATGCGCCAGCTCTGTTCCCGCCGCCGCTGCGGCGGCAATCTTGTGGCGCAGCCAGTGATGCTCTGGGTCGCGATGGCAACGCTCGTGCCAAATCAGCCCAACCTCGTAAGGCGACAGTTCCACCGGCGGATCGACAATCGCTAGGGGGAGCAAGGCGGCGATCCGTGTCGCGACGCGGTGTGGTACAATCAGCACCAGATCGGTCGCCGCGATGGCCACAGCGGCCGTCAGGAGGTTGGAAACCAGCACCGGATCGCGATCTTGGAGGTGTAAATTGGCCAGATCGTCATGCACCCGTCCGAAGCCGCCCTTAGAATCCGAGTCAATGGCAGCGTGGCGCAGGGCAGCGAAGGCCTCGATCGTCCATTCCTGCGCCAGGGCTGGATGGTCGCAACGTAGCAGGCAGGCGAAGCGGTCAGTATAGAGCCTGCGCCGAAAGAAGCCCGGTGGAGTGCCACCGGTCTGCCCAACGGCCAGATCGATCTCGCCTTGCTCAAGCCGCCGGAGCGCGCCGGTTAGAAACGAGCCGGTGACGATGTCGAGATTGGGCGCGTGCTCGCGCAGCAGGGGTAGGAGAGGTGGCAGCAAGATCAGGGCTTGATGGTCGGGTATCGCCATTATCGTCTTTGATCGCCATTCCCCCTGGCGGTTCACCATCCCGCGGAGCGCATCCAACACCGGCGGCAGCATTCGGGCCAACCGTTCGGCCTGCGGCGTCGGGACCATGCCGCTCGAGCCGCGAACCAAAAGATCGTCATTGAAAATGCCACGCAGCCTTGTCAACGCTCGGCTCATCGACGGTTGGCTCAAGCGCACGTGCCGAGCCGCATGCGTGACGTTGCGGTGCTCCAGCAGCGCCTCAAGAGACAACAGTAAATTCAGATCAATGGATGCCAGCATTTGCTGTTGCCGTGCGGCGCGAGCACCCTCGACAATCAGTCGTGGCCGATCACGCGTGTTTGAAGAAATCTGCCGACTGCAAGAGAGCTCACCCATGTCTTTTTCCTCTTGTTTTAATATGGAATGTGCTCAAGCTAACGTCTTGAGATGTAGGTCGACGCTGCTTAGCACATCAGCGATGTCGCCAACCGGCTGGGCCGACATATTCAATACACGGGGTCTCGATCAGCGAAGCGATGACAGTCGAACGACACCGACGGACCCGGCGACGAGAGCCCTTATCGCGGATCGGCTCAAATAGTTTGAGGAGTGGCCGCAGCCGCGAGTTCTTCGCTCCCGTGCCAGCACAATCGGCTACAACCAACTGGGTAGTTGGTCTGCGGTCAGCGCGATCGGGGTTACCACAGCACATTAACCACGCCTCGGCGAGGCCGGAATGCTGCCCTGATTCACTTGGTCGCGATCAGCCTCATACTGGCAGGTCGGCCGCCTCGAGCTTGGCTAGAAAGCCGTCGCACCATCCATAGACATCGTGGCCTTCGAGACTGTTCTTCATTGCGTTCCAACGCTCTTTCCGTTCCTCTGGCGACATGCGAAATGCCTCTTCCGTGGAGGCCGCCACAGCCTCTGGGTCATAGGGATTGACGATCACCGCTCCCTCCAACTCGCCAGCGGCGCCGGCAAACTGCGAGAGCACGAGGACGCCCGGATTGCTTGGGTCTTGCGCTGCCACGTATTCCTTCGCCACCAAATTCATGCCGTCGCGGAGCGGCGTCACTAGACCAACGCGTGCCAGTCGGTAGAGGCGGGCCAGTTCCAGCGGGCCATGGGAACGATTGGTGTAGTGTACTGGTACCCAATCGATAGTTCCAAGTTCCCCATTGACACTTCCCACCAATTCGGCGATCTGCTTTTGCAGCGCCAGATAGGCCGGTATTTCCCCGCGGGATTTCGGGGTAATCTGCAGCAGTAGCGTCTTGCGGACGCGATGGCTGTTACGATCAAGGAAATGGCGAAACGCCACGATGCGCCGATCGATGCCCTTGGAATAATCCAATCGGTCGACACCAATGGCGACGTCACAGCCAGCAGTCTTCTTGTAAAGTTCCTGCAGATCCCCGTCGCGCGTCGCTAGCTCTGCGAGGCTCTCGAACTTGGCCGTGTCGATACCGATTGGAAAAACCCCGCAGCGAAACTCCCGCCCTTTGACTAGGTAGCTACCGTCTTTCATGAGACACCCTGGGTTTCGGCGGCGGAGACATTCGGCGAAGTTGTTAAGATCGTCGTCGGTTTGAAAGCCGACAAGGTCATAGAACGAAAGCGCTTCCAGCAATTCTTCGCAGAGCGGCACGGTGGCGAGGATGTCCGCCGGCGGCCATGGTATGTGCAGGAAAAAGCCGATGCGGTTGAGGCAGCCGCGCTCGCGCAGTTCTTTCCCTAGAGGGATCAGGTGATAATCCTGCACCCATATGACGTCGTCCTCGCGGTGGAGCGGCATTAAAGACTCTGCGAAGAGTCGGTTAACGCGGTAATATCCTGACTTTCGCGCGTCGTTGTATTCGGCGAGGTCGACACGGCAGTGGAAGACCGGCCAAAGAACCCTGTTGGCGAAGCCGTAGTAATATTCGTCCAGATCCTTCTGCGAGAGATCGGCAAGGGCATAGGTGATGCCGTTGGCCTCCTGCATCGTCGGTGACAGCTGGTTCTTCTCGGTTTTCACCTTCCCCGACCAGCCCATCCAAAGGCCGCCTCGTTGCTTGAGCGCGGCGTTCAGCGCAATGGCCATTCCGCCCGGGGGCAGTGACCCGTGCTCGTCGGGCAGCGCAACCCTGTTTGACACGATGACCAGTCTACCATCTCCACCGTCGTCCCCAACGGCACTCATAATGTTCTTCATGGTCACTCCTGTTGCCTGCCAGCTTTTGGCTTTGATCGCAGCCAAGTTAGGGACGGTCATCAGGTGGGACAATCTCATTAGGCGTATGGCAGAATAGCGCACACAAATAGGCACTAAGCGGGGCAGGAACTGAGCTCCCAAAGCTTCGGTTTTTGGATCATGTTTCTCCTGATTTAACTGAGAGCGTGGGCCGGTTCCCTACGACCACTAGACTGGCAGACCGGCGCCTCCGGGTTCGCGATGAGCGCATCGTCCTCCCAATTGTCCCAGAGCTTTGTTACCACGTCTACGAATTCGCCCGAGCTCTTGTAACAGTCGGCGTGGGTTGGATATCGGTCAAAGCCGAAATTCAACGCCGCGACCCGACCATTGGCCAGACACGCTTTTGCTGGGATCGGCGCCGGATGCGCCTGGTACGTCAAACCTGGTCGGGCTGACCGGACGGATTGCCTTCCTGCGCAAGCTCGAAATCGACCTTCATCTGGCGGCATCGATCAACACCGGTGCGGTTGTGCCCTCGCGGACCTTGAAGAAACTCTCGGCATCACCGAAGGAAAGCCAACTGGCCAAAGCTCCTCGGCCCCATCGAGCGGTCGCTCTCCATGATCGAATGATATTCGAGTCCGGCATTGCGGCGGCGATGTCAGGCCCGGTTCCCTGATGGCGCTGAGAGCAACGGTTATGTGAATCGCGGTCGCAAACCCGGCAGGCCGCCGGTTCCACCCGGCTTGAGCAAGCGCCCACTCAGGCGCCCCTACCGGAAGTCGGGCGCGCCATTCGTGGACGTCGATCTGCGGCTGACGGAGAGTGACAAGAATCCTATCGCTGATGTCGTCACGATGCTTGCGGCCGACCCCGGCCAACGAAGCTAGTTCATAGCGGCGGCTCTCTAAGCCGAGGGGTGCCTGACTGAACGGTACCCGATCGGGCTGGCAATCCCGACCAGCTGACGCCCGATCAGGCGCTCTCGTTGTGGTCGTCCCCACCGCCATGCAACATTCTACTTTGCTGGCGCCCCGCCATTAGGACACCGGCCGGCGCTAGCCGCCCTGCGTCGAACTGCGCCTGGTCAAGACCAGCGCGGCCTCGCGCGGAAGCGGGTCACAGGGTCGGGGCATGTCGCGATGCGTTCGCAGACAGTGCAGTGTTTCTGCAAGTCAACAGCTCCTATATCGAGATGGCAGCGCCTCACGGTAGCGCGGGTTCTGCCGGCCGCATCGACCGCCGCGCCTCCGCAAGATCGAGCGGCGTAGAGGCTCCAACATTGGGTTCGCGGTGCCGCTGTCCTAGCCAGCGACGGTCGTGTTCGTCATCCCCGCGGTTCGCGTGCATCCGCCGCTGGCCCATCTGATGCGCGCTTCGCCCTGCGGACAGCAGACGGCGAAGCCGCCATGGCCGCGAAAATCTCGCAATGTCGGCTCGATTCCAGGTCCCTCCCGCCACTTTTGCGAGGTGATCCGTGCAGGTGCCGGGCGTGGGATCATGCCATCCATCCCCTGACCTCATCATTGCTATCGTCCTCCTTCAGCCGGCCGAGCCTTCCGACGCCGGATCGATTATCACGATACTCTCTGAAGAACAGTCTCTTTTAGAGAGCGTGACGGTCTGCGCCGTTTACCGAGTTTCAGCCTTTGCCATCGCCTCCTGCCCTCCCCGCCGCGCCTCACTCTACCCTGCTCGCATCGCCTCACCTCACGCGGGAAAGAGTGTCGTTAACGTCATCCTGTGCGGCAAATGTCACAGCGATAAGACAGAACGCAGAAACGCCATAATGGCGTCCTGCCAAGCCTATCTGGACGCTCCTGTCGCCGAATAGAAGCTGAGGAATGCCCCCGCAGTTAACGGCTCTTTAATCATGCGGGGCTAGCCAAGAAGGGTCACAGCACCTGCCCAATCACATGTGACCTTTAAAGACCCGGCACCCAGATTTGTGCCGAGTCTTTTTGTGTCGTTAGGGTAGCCTGATCCAATTGAGCGGGTCAGGAATAATGTCCCAATGCGGCGATCAGGAACCTTCTTAAGCCGGTCACCGACTTCATAAAGCCGACGGGAGCCATGAAAAATCGCACGTTTTCATGCGATGGTCGTCATGAACCTCGCATCGGGCGCTACCGCTGTGTTCGGTCGGCAGCCGATGCCCGGAAATTGCTCCGCGAATGACCTGACCACGTGGAAGCATGGATCCTACCTCGTGCAGGAGAATGTCAATCTCGCAGGCGACGTAAGCAAGGGGCTTTCGCATAGACAAGCCGGCTGCGGCGTTTCTGCGGCCATTACTCCAGCGTTTTGATTATCCCAGATCATCCGCGATTTAAATCAAATACCTCTGTGGATATTGACGATTGCGCGACCCTCACCTCGTAGACGGCCAGCGCGGGCGGCAACTGAGAGGGTCATATGACAAGCGATTTTTCCGCCGCGCGAGTGCATCTAGATCGAGCGTATCATTACCTGCGTGGCGATGACCCGATGAGCCGGAGGGGGCGCGAAGCCTTGGATTTGCTGATCGAGGCGGTTGCTGTCGAAGAGTTCAAGCAGCCGCGCCAAAACGCGGAGGTGCTAACGTTTCCGATTAAGCGCCGCTTCTGACGCGATCTCCGTTGTGGCAACCATGAACATGGTGTGCAAACACCCTCAGAATACTGTCCGTCCAGGGATGAGCCGGGTCGGGCAATCGAATGGGTCCGAAGCGGGTCGCTCACAACCATTCGAATTGAGCTGCCTTGGCTGAAGGCTATTCCGGAATGGCCACCGCCTATGCTCCGCGCCCGACGCAGGGCTGCGGCGAACCGTTTTGCCAGCCATTCGCCTGCTTTCCTGTCCCAGGACGGCGGCGATCCGAACGGTCGCCTGAGCAGGTTCACTAACACGACGCTCGCCTGGCACGACGGGATAGGTGAGGGGAGCCGCGGTGCTTTCGGCGTCCTACTCGCCGACGGGCCCTCGGCGGAGGGCCGTCGAGTCTTTTTCGCTACCGGCGTTTCAGATACGCTGCCGAGGGCTAATGGGCTGGCGTAGATATGGGGCAAAAGACCGCTGACCCTACTGCTATGAACTCGATCGGGGACGGCTCGGCGTGATTGGTGCCGATCCTGCTCGGACCACCAGGAACTTCGTCTTCCCCAATGAGGAGGCGCCCTGCTGCTTTGCCCTGCGGGACGAATGCCCATTTTTCCATAATCATTGCATATATCAGTGCTAGGAAGGTCCGAATCGAAAACGAAAAAATCGGGCGAGGCTTATGATGTTGAGCGCTAGCCGAGGCAAATCGCCTGCACAGCTTTTCCGCTATCTATCGGCCAAGTGGCCTGCGGCGTTCAATCCGAAAGCACCCAGGCCGCTCAAGATCGGCATTCATCATGACATTCGGGTGCTTGACGGCGAACTGTCTGATGATGAATTGAGGAGAGCCCTGCTGGCGTATACCAGGATGGCCAAATACTTGGCGAGACTGGATGCCGGCGCCGCACGGGTCGATCTCGATGGCAAGCCGGCCGGCGTGGTCTCGGATGCGGACGCGGCGACCGCCAAGGCTTTGCTTTGCGCCCGCAAGGACAAACAAGAGACCAAGCAAACGCCAGAGCCAGGGGAAGAGCCTCAAGCGCTACCCAAACCAAAACCGAAGCGAACCGCCGTGTTCAAGGCGAAGAATACGGCCGACAGCCCGACCGGGATAGTCGTTGAGACGAAGCGTCGCCGGTCCTTCCGAAAGCCGATGGCTTGATCGCCGCTGAGCGATGGCTTGTGCCGACCGGACAGCCCCTCAGGTCGGAGCACATGGCGCCCCGTGCCGATCCGAATTGCCGCGATCGCAACGGAGCTGCCGCATTCGTGCTGGCGAAAACGGAGTGGTCGGTCATCCCTTCTTCGAGATGAACGAAGGCCGGACGCTATTCCGATGTTCGTTCTGGCCACCGCTGCGACCGTTATATCGTTCGGGATGGCAGTCAGGTCGATGCCGGCCCAGATTGACTGTGGCCGCTTCACGGGCCCACGCTTCTGTAGATCTCGACGACAAGGGGTCGCTGCTGTCTCATGCTCTCGGCGACTTGGGGGTGGTGCGAATATTATCTAGGTCGATTGCACGGTTTCGCCACCGCTCCCTCATACTCTTGAACGGTTTTCGAATAAGCCACGACGCCAGCGGCTCTCCGCGCCCCCGGCCCGCGCTCTCGCCCTCCTTGTCCTGCTTTCGCGACCATCGCTACTACGGCCGTGCGGCCGGCGTTCGCGCCGAACATTTCCGGCCGGTCCGACTTCAAAGAAAAGGGCGGCATTGCTGCCGCCCTTCGAGATTAGTGAGAGGCGCGGACCCTAGAAATCCATACCGCCCATGCCACCCATGCCGCCGCCGGGCATGCCGGCAGGCATGCCGCCGCCAGCCGACTCCTTCTTCGGAGCCTCCGCGATCATGGCTTCGGTGGTGACCAGCAGGCCGGCGACCGAGGCCGCGTCCTGGAGAGCTGTGCGCACGACCTTGACCGGATCGACGATACCCATGGCGATCATGTCGCCATATTCACCGGTCTGGGCATTGAAGCCGAAGGTCGGGCCCGTGTTCTCGAGGATCTTGCCGGCAACGATCGATGCTTCCGCACCGGCGTTGGCCGCGATCTGGCGGGCCGGAGCCTGCAGCGCGCGACGCACGATGCTGATGCCAGCGGTCTGGTCGGAGTTGGCGCCGCTGACGGTGATGGCCAGCGAAGCGCGCAGAAGTGCGACGCCGCCGCCGGGAACGATGCCTTCTTCGACGGCCGCGCGGGTCGCGTTGAGGGCGTCGTCGACGCGGTCCTTCTTTTCCTTGACTTCGATCTCGGTCGCACCACCGACGCGGATGACGGCAACGCCGCCCGCCAGCTTGGCGAGACGTTCCTGCAGCTTCTCCTTGTCGTAGTCCGAGGTGGTCTCCTC
>NZ_RZSF01000011.1:0-50958 GCF_004023325.1 Mesorhizobium sp. M1A.F.Ca.ET.072.01.1.1
GTTCACGGTCGCCTGCAACATACTGGTCCTGGCGATCCCGATCTATCTGTTCCAGATCTCGGATCGCGTTCTCACCAGCCGTTCCCCCGACACGCTGGTGATGCTGACGGTGGTCATCGTCGGCGCGGTGATGCTGCAGGCTATGTTCGATGCGCTTCGCCGCTTCATCCTGATGCGCACGGCCGTCGAGATGGCGGCCCAATTGGGTGCGCCGATCCTCAGCGCGGCGGCCAGAGCCTCGCTTCACAGCAACGGCAAGGAGTACCAGGTCCTGGGCGACCTGCAGCAACTGAGGACCTTCCTGACCTCCGGCACGTTGCTGTCGTTCCTCGATGCGCCGATGGCTCCATTGATGGTGCTGGTGGTGTTTCTGATCCACCCGCATCAGGGCTTCATCGTCATGACCTCGGCGGTGCTGCTGTTGATCATCACGCTTCTCAACCAGCGCGCGACGGCCGCGACCTTCGGCGAGGCGAACGCGCACCAGAGCAAGGCCAACATCCATCTCGATTCGATGTCGCGCAACTCGCAGATCATCAACGCGCTCGCCATGATCCCCGAGGCCGTGAAGATCTGGGGCAAGGACACCGCAAACTCGCTCAGGGCGCAGGTGATCGCACAAGACCGCAACATCGTCTTTGCCTCCATGTCGAAGGCCGTTCGGCTGCTGACCCAGGTGACGATGCTTGGCTGGGGCGCTCATTTGGCGATCGAAGGGCATCTCACCGGCGGCATGGTCATCGCCGCATCGATCATCGCCGGCCGGGCGCTCGGCCCGATCGAAGGCGCCATCGAGGGCTGGAACCACGTCGTGCATGCCCGCGCCGCCTATGGCCGGATCGCATCGCTGCTGCAATCGTCGCCGCTCAATTTCGAGCGGTTGAACCTGCCGCGTCCCGAGGGCCGTCTCGACGTCGAACGGCTCCTGTTCGTGCCCCAGGGAACGAAGCGGGTTGTGCTGAACGGCATTTCGTTCGCGCTCTCGCCGGGCGATTCGCTGGCCATCATCGGCAATTCGGGCGCCGGCAAGACGACCTTGGGCAAGATGCTGGTCGGGTCGATCCTGCCGACGTCAGGCAACGTACGGCTGGATCTGATGGATCTTCGCAACTGGGATCCACGCCAGTTCGGCGAGAATATCGGCTATCTGCCCCAGGATGTTCAGCTGTTCCCGGCGTCGATCAAGGCCAACATCGCCCGTATGCGTGACGATGCGACCGACGCCGAGATCTACCAAGCGGCGGCGCTGGCCGACGTTCATGAGATGATCTCCACCTTGCCCCACGGCTACGAGACCTTCGTCGCCGCCGACGGAGCGCCGCTTTCAGGCGGGCAGAAGCAGCGCGTCGCGCTTGCGCGCGCCTTCTTCGGCAATCCCCGCCTGGTGGTGCTCGATGAGCCGAATTCGAATCTGGATTCGGCCGGAGACGCGGCACTGGAACGAGCCCTCCAGCACGCCAAGGAAAACAAGATCACGGTGATCACCATCACCCAGCGGCCATCGCTGCTGAAGAGCGTCGACAAGATACTGCTGCTTGTTAACGGCACCGTCGCCCTGTTCGGCATGCGACAGGAAGTGCTGCAGGCCCTTGCAAACCGGGGCTTGAGCATCGAAGGCGGCTCGTTCGGCCATCAGATCCAGTAGCGGGGCCGCAAAGATGACGACCGACATCGCAAAAGTTCACGACATAGAGTGGTATTCCGAGGTGCCGCGCTCGATCTGGAAGCAGACCGCATTTGGCGCGCTGTTGATCACGGTGGCCTTCGGCGGCTTCGGCACCTGGGCTTTCACGGCGCCGCTCGCGTCCGCCATCATCGCCCAGGGCAGCTTTGTCGCAACCGGGCAAAACAAGATCGTCCAGCATCTCGAAGGCGGCATCATCAAGGAAATCCTGGTCAATGAAGGCGACCATGTCAGCCTCGACCAGCCGTTGATAAAGCTCGACGAGACCGCCGCGCAGACCAACGAACGGCAATTGTTCCTGCGCAAGGCGCGGCTCGAAGCGATCGCGGCCCGCCTCAATGCCGAGGTGCAGGGCAGCGGCAAGATCCGATTTCCCGCGATCATCCTCGACAACCGGTTCGATCCGGAGGTCTCCCCGATCATGGAAAGCCAGCAGGCCAACTTCGAGGCCGCGGAACGAAAGCGCGACAGCGACATAGCGCTGTTCGACCAGAACAAGAAGGCCATGGAATTCCGCAACGAAGGCATCGAGGAGCAGATCTCGTCGGTGCGCCGGCAACTGCAATTCCTGAAGGAGGAATATCAGGGCAAGCAAAGGCTCCTCGAGCAGGGCCTGATCCGCGGCACCGAGGTAAAGGCGATCCAGCGCGCGATGGCCGACGCCGATGGCCAGATCGGCAAGATGGTGGCGGAAGTCGCCGAGAACCGCGAACAGATCGTCAGGTTCGAGCAGCAGATCACGCAGACCAAGGATACCTATCGCCAGGCGGCGCTCCAGGAACTGCAAAGCCTGGAGGCCGAACTGGACGCCGTGCGAGAAAAGTCGCGCGAGGCGGAGAACGTGCTTCGCCGCGTAACCATCAAGGCTCCCGAGCCCGGCACGATCATACGCATGTACTATCACACCGCCGGCGGCGTCATCGAGAGCGGCAAGGCGATCCTCGAGATCCTGCCCTCGGATGTGCCTCTCGTCATCGAGGCCCAGGTGCCCCGCACCGACATCGACAACATCAAGGTCGGGCAGCAAGCCTCGATCCGGCTGATCGCGCTCAATCGCCGCACGACGCCGGTTCTGGAGGGCGAAGTCTACTATGTCTCGGCAGATGCGTTGCCGGAGATGAGCGGCCCCACGCCCAAGGAAGTCTATCTGGCGCGCGTGCGCGTGCCGGCAAGCGAACTGGCAAAGGTGCATGGTTTTACGCCGACCCCGGGGATGCCCGCCGAGATCCTCGTCGCGACGGAGTCGCGCACATTCTTCAGCTACCTGACGAAGCCGATCGCCGACAGCATGGCGAGAGCCTTCATGGAACAGTGAGACCTACGAACAGGCAATGATTTCGGGGGAACCATGCAGATCGACGTCATCACGAAACGGGAGGAGCTGAACCGGCTCAAGGAGAACTGGGATGATCTCTACCAAAAGGATCCCGAAGCGCAGTTCTTCCTCTCCTGGACGTTCCTGTCGTCCTATATGCGACGCTATGAAGACGCCTGGTCGGTCCTGGCGGCGCGCTCGGGGCCGCCAGGATCTTCCTATGTCGCCCTATTGCCTCTGCGACTGCGCACCAGGCTGAACAAGAAGACCGGTATCTGCCACAACGAGATCAACATGGCCGGCAACTACGCGGCCGACTATGCCGGTATCCTGTGCGCACCGGGCTTTGCCGAGCGCGCGATCCCGGCTCTTGCCAGGCATCTTCTGAAGATGAACTGGGCCAAGCTGCATCTCGAAAATCTGCGCATGTCGGAGAAGCGACGGCGCCTGCTCATCGACAACCTTGCCGACAAGCGGCTGACGGCCCACAAGATGCCGCGCGTCAACAAAACCGACAATGTCGACAATTGCATCTGCCCGGCCGCCGCACTGCCAGGCGATTGGGACAGCTATCTCGAACAAAAGACCAGCTCGAACACGCGCCAGAAGATCAGACGCTTCCTGCGCAAGCTCGATGGATCCGGCGAGTTCCGCATCACCCATGCAGACGCCTCCACGATAGATCGCGACATCGGCATCATCCTCGAAATGTGGCGGATCAAATGGGCGCCGCGGAAGGGCAACCTCCTGCCTGGCCTAGTCAGGTCCAACCGGATCCTGTTCAAGGACGCCTTCGAAAGCGGAACGCTGTTCCTGCCGATCCTGTGGCAGGGCGACAAGCCGCTCGGGGGCCTGGCATTCCTGGTCGACCGGGTCAAAAAAACGATGCTGTTCCATCTCGCGGGACGCGACGAGACCGCGAACGACATCCCGTCTGGACTCGTGCTGCATGGCTATTGCATTCGTCATGCGATCGAACAGGGCTTCCGCAGCTACGACTTCCTGCGCGGCAACGAGCCTTACAAGTACTCCTACGGCGTGGAGGAGACCACCATCCATTGCGTCCTGGTCAAGACCAGGACCGGTCGCAATCTCGGCGACCGGATCGACGAGAGGTCCGTGGGGAGCGTGCTGGAGCAGGCGACCAAATTCCACGAAGCAGGCAACCATGCCATCGCCGAAAATGGCTACCGCCAGATCTTGGAGGTCAACCCTCGCCATCCGCGCACGCTTTACGGATTGGGCCAGCTGCTGGCCGCCAAAGGCGACCACTGGTCGGCGGCCGATACTTTCGGATCGCTCGTGGAGATCGCACCGAAATCGGTCAAGGCTTGGTCAAGGCTTGCCGTCGAACTTCAGCTGCTCAGCCGGCACGCGGACGCCGCCGACGCCTTCCGCAAATTGCTTGAGCTCAATCCAGACCTGTCGGGGGCGCGATATGGTCTTGGCCGCAGCCTCGCGCAGCTTAGCCAGGTGGATGAGGCCACCAGGGTGCTGAGCGCCGTCGAGGACAAAGCCGACCCAATGCTTCGCGCCAAAATCCGTCTACAGCTGCGAAAGCTGAAGTCGGACGTAAGTCCGTGCTACATAAAACTGGAGCCGGCAAACGCAGGCGTCTCCAGACTGGAGCGGATGGACGCCTAGCCATAGCGACGCAACCCGGAGATTCGCTTCTGGTGCGTGCACATGCTGCTATCGGATTTGAACTAAAGGGTTGGATCTGATCGGTGTTGGGGGCGAACGGCGCGAGTCTATCCAGGTCCGCCGTTCCGATGAACGACGTCGCTGGCCCTCGGAACGAGCAGCAGGAAGAGACGACAAATTTCGCGCCACACAATCAAGCTGCGTTTGCTATTCTTGCGTATCTTCGCGCGCACGCGAAAACGGAAAAATCGACTCTAGCGTTCCTTGCGTCCTAACCTGCTGTTTGTCTGTGGCTTTCAGTCAGCATCCTCCGGCCTCTACCGTCCCTTGCGCATCGAAGCTCGACGGCGGGCGCGGTCGATAGAGATGTTGCTGGGCGCGCATCCGTACGCCGCCGCGTATCTGCGCCTGCCCATCGCCCGCAGCCGGCATCGAGACTTATTACATTTTTGACCTTCGGCTCGAAAGCAGGAGGGGGGAACGACTGGGCAACACCGTGGGACTTTCCGTGGGACTTTGCGTGCCGAACTCTGCCAATGTACGCCGTTCGTTCCGCTCTTCCATTTTGGGGCTTGCTCAAAATGGTTCGGAACCCTATGGGGATGCCGTTCGGAGTGTAGCGCAGCCTGGTAGCGCACCTGATTTGGGATCAGGGGGTCGCGTGTTCGAATCACGCCACTCCGACCATTAAAATCAAATACTTAGCGACTGCAGAAAATGTAGCCACGCATTTTGTAACCACCATGCAGCCACCACATATAAAGTCGCCGCTGCTGAATGGGTGAGGATCTTCGCTGTTCGTCGGGCTTGCCCCAGGTCAAAAAGCCATGCGCGTTTTGCGGATTACCTTGACCAGGTCGATATCACCGTCCTGCAGAGCGCGGGATATGGCTTTCGCGTTCACCTCTTTCGAGCCGTTCACCTCGATAATGTAGTAGCGCTCAACCGCCACTCGCAGATCTTCTTTCGTACGAGCAGAAATTTTGACGTCGTATATCATGGCTCCATCCTTTTCCTGCGAGCAGCGGAAGCTGTTGGGTCGGGCCCGCCGAATCGCACCGTAGGACGCGCCTGCCGAAAAAAGTCTTCGCGCACGAAAAAGCCCGCCTCCCTTTCGGAAAGCGGGCCTCGCGCGGCAACCGGTCGGTTACGGTGGTCAGTTTCTTGCTTCTTCGATGATTGCCCGAATGAAATCATCGGCATTGGCAAAATGCCGGTGAAAGCCGACCTGCTTCAGAAGTTCGGACTCAACTTCCACCACGCGGTGGGCGACATCGCTATTCCCGAGCGATTCATATTCAGCCACCAATTCGGGGTCGACGTCGCCAGCGTTGAACTGAGCCGCCAGGCTGTCCAATTGAGCGGCCGCCTCCAGGTTTCTTGCTGCGTCGTCGGGATACTCAGATGCCTTCTGCCGGCGCCAGTCAGCAGACCCTTCGAACGATTCAGCCCAAACCGACAGATCAACTGCGTTAAAACTAGTCATATTCTCACTCCTCAATGCGCAAAGCGCGAGTTGATGCCAGCCACACCATTGCAGCAGACACAATCAGTCGTCCCCGCCTTCGCGGGCATACGTTTTAAGCTGAAGTCTCGCTCAAATGGGCTGGCCCGAAGGCTGCGCGTGCGAGACATGGCCAAGCCAGGCACCGATCCAAGGACCAGCGCAGGACTTTATTAGGACCGCTCTACCAAATTAATGTCAAGCCAGTCTGGCCGATCGCCAGCGAGCCCGCAAATGTACAACTCGTCAGCATCCAGTTCCGCCGGCTCCAAATCCTCCTCGGCAACTATCGCGAATGAGCCGTTGTCGTCATAGACATTCTCGACCTGCCAAAATCCTGCCGCATACGCCGGAGCCAGGACAAATGCTTTCCATCCGTCGCCGTACTGGACGGTCTGGCCAGGGGTGAGTGATGTGCGTTGGGCTGCGTTAAACATGTTGGCGACTCCTCGTTGCGCTTCGATGTTGAACGTCATATAACGATGTTCAACAACCGTCAACAACAATGTTTAACATCGTTCAACAGGAGAGCAAGAATGGTCCGCGCAACGAGCATCGGGATCCGGTTATCTGAAGAGGTCAAGGCGGCGCTCGACAAGGCAGCCAGGGCGGACCGCCGCACTATCTCTGCGTACGTCGAGCTTCTCATCGTTGCTGACCTTGAGGCTAAGGGTCTCTTGCCCAAGGCTGATTAAAATGAAGGCGCGCCCTTATTATCAAGTTCGGGGCGCGCCTGACTGCTGAAGCGTCAGCAGTCGGTCCTCTCGAAAACCAGTCAGCCCGATCCCGGCCGACTGCTGAACAGCCTAGTGGTTCTGCCCGGATCCAGCAACCTTTTTCGGTAGCTAATTCGCCTCACAAAATTGGTAAATTGGTAAGAGATTCAATGGCTTGACCGCGCATCGTATCTTGACCGCTTATCGTATAACGTGCCATTCCCTTCCGTTATGGGTGGGTTAGAAGACAAAATTTTCACAGTGGACGAAGCTGCCGAATACCTGCGCTGGACAAGGCGCGGGCTAATCAAGGTCGCAAAACGACATGGCCTGTGCATGGTTCGCGGACGGGAAGTGACGTTCACCAAGAGCCACATATTGGGCATCATCGAGGCACTGCAGCCCGCGCCGAACAAGCCGCTTGCTTTGACAGTGCGCGGACACATCGATCGTCAGCCATCCGGTTCGGCTTCCCCTAAGATTCGCAAGCTGTTCCTCCAGCGGTCCAACAAGCCATGGGCAAAACGGCTCCTTAAAGAGGAGTTTGGCGAGTGACCGGCCGGCCCGACTGCCCCGATTGCCAGGGCGCCGGCGTTGTCTTCGTTTGCTCTGAATGGAGGCGCTCTGGCGGCGAGTGCTGCCCAGATGGCGCGGTCCGGATCGGCTGTCCTGGCGAGACCAAGAAATGTGACGAGTGCGACCACAAGGCACTTGCAGAACCGCAGCCCAAATAGGAATATAATCCGCAGATGGGGCGATCACCACGTTGGAGGCGATCGCATGGTACGACGCAGTAAACCGAAGGCTTTAGCCCAGCCCGATCTGGCTGCATTCTTAGCCGCCGCAGAGGCGCTCCATAATAGCATCGTCGGCCCGCGGATTTCGCCTCAGTGCGATCACTACAGATCGATGCAGGACTTACACGAAGTGCTGCTTAAGACCGTAAAGGACGTCACCGGCAAAGATGCCGCGTTCATTCGGTGGTTTGGGGCGGGATCGAAGTGAGGCGAGCCGCCTTACCAGCAGGAAGAGATCTCGAGACGACGCTGGCGCAAGCGCACCATGTCGCGTAGGAGGCTGCGGCACGCCCAGCGAGTGGCTTGGCATCCCGGTGGGTTACTTCGTGGGAGGGGATATCATGCTTAAGGGCGAATTCCATGCGGTAGTCCATTGCCCGAGTTGCCGCTCGCGCACCGATGTCTGGCTCTACGACGTCCCGGAGCAAGACGAGGTGTCCGGTGAGACAACAACGCAGGACATAATCGAGGAGTGCGAGTTCTGCGGCTGCGAAATGGATTTAGTGATTGCAGCTTACGGAGGGGGATGGACAGCGTTCCTAGCGGAGGATCCCGATGCAGCGTTCGAAATTGAACGTCTAGACTCTGGCTACGATGGTTGGCTCGAAGAATTGCAGCCCGAGCCACATCCGAGCGCCATCTTCTATCAGGCGATGCACGACTGGACGGGGCTCTTGTACTCAATGGGCGACAGGAGATCAGGAGCAGCGGCTGTTAACAGGATGCTGCTTATTCAGCTCTTTTCCATTGTGGAAGCATATTTGTCAGATGCCATCATCAAGCTCGCTTTCGACGATCCTAATGTGACCCAAGCCATTGTGAGATGGCATCCGGATCTGAAAGACGAGCGCGTCTCTCTTCAAAAGGTGGCGTCGGAACCGAATTTGGTTCGTGACATGCTCGTCAGCCAACTTCGCGTGAAAACTCAATTCCACAGGTTTGAGTTTCTTCACGGTATGCTTCGCGCGGCTATTGGGCACCACCTGTTGCCTGGCGACAAAGCCGAGCGGGATCTGATACTACAATCGGTGCACTATCGACATTACTGCGTGCACAGAAACGGTCGTGACACGGATGGCAATATCTTGACTGTCCTGACGCTCGCATATCTGGATGAGTTGGCGGCCCGCTTCAGAGCTCTTGTGGGCCACCTCGCGACAGCAATCAGCGACAGGAGGTAGCTGCCACCGGCCAACCGTAAACACCCGCCTTCTCCATCAGCTATGCAAGACTTCATAGCCCCGGCTATATAAGTTTCCGCTCCATGAACTCGTCAGAACGGGCAGAGAACGAGGGCGAAGGTTCAGGTAGCCCACTGGCTTCATTCGATAAGGAAAAGCCCGCCGCCTCGGGGGAGAACGACGGGCTTTTTGCTTAAGGGAGCGGCAGGGGGACAGGCCGCTCGGAGCATATAACTCCCGTCTGACTATTTAGTTCCTACTGAATTTCGCGTTGTGCCGCAGTGCCGGACATAGCGCCGATGACCGCCATCCGGTCTTATCGCATGATTTCTCCTTTTGCCAACGAGGCGCAGAGCGCGGCAGCGCGAAGCCGTTTCTCTGTATCGGTGAGAGGCAACGTTGGGGCGATTGACACTGGCGGATCTGGCGGCGCTGGGACGCTTAGAACGACTTCATTGGGATGCCGCGCTTGGCTTGGGCCTCGACCATTTCGTCTCTTGCGCTGGCGCTCTGACAAACTATGCCTCCATAGTCACAGCAACTTCCATTCTGCTTCTGTTGCGGATAACGATTGATTCTCAAACGGATTTAACGGATCAACGCTAAACGCGTGGTGCATATCCAACAGTTCGGGAAGTTGTAACCGCCAAACTGCGTATAAGCTACTAGGAGCTCATAAATGACAGAAGAAACAGATGCCCAAAACGTCGATCTAGTCGGCCTGACCGCCGACATCGTTTCGGCCTATGTGGGCAACAATCCCCTCCCCGTCTCCGGATTGCCTGAACTTATCTCATCCATCCATACATCGCTGTCCGGCGTTGGCCAGGCAACCGCAGTCGCGCAACCGAAGCAGGAGCCGGCCGTCAATCCGAGGCGTTCGGTGTTTCCCGACTACATCATCTGCCTCGAGGACGGCAAAAAGTTCAAATCCATGAAGCGGCATCTCGACCTGCACTATGGCCTGACGCCCGACGAGTATCGCGAGAAGTGGGGCTTGAAGCCGGATTACCCAATGGTCGCGCCGAACTATGCCGCTCAGCGGTCGACGCTTGCAAAGGCTGCAGGGCTTGGGCGTAACGCTCCTAAGAAGTCACCAGCGAAGTCAAAACGGTAACCCATCTGCCCGGAGCTTGTGCAAAAGGGTTGCAACTCCTTCACTATAAGCCGCTGCGGGTCTTGCATCCGGGCCGCAACAATGATTTGGTCGCGCGAGATTACTTGGGAGGGCAATATGAAAGCAGCAATTCTGGCCGCTTTGACGTCGGTGGCGATTTTTCTGTCGATCAATGCTTACGCGCACAGCGGCGGCACAGATTCGAACGGGTGCCACACGAACCATCAGACCGGTGAATACCATTGCCACTAGGCTAGCAGCCAACCTTAGTCGCTGGTCGGTTGCGAGGCACGCAAGCAACCTAGGTACTTGCGAATGAAAACTCGCGCGTTGCTGCCTGTGGCCGTTGCGGTTGCGACAGTAGCAGTGTTTATCACACCTTCCTTTGCTCAGCAAACCTTCGGAGGGAATGACTGCACTGTCGATTGTTCTGGTCACAAGGCCGGCTACGATTGGGCCGAGAAAAACCAAATTTCAGACGGAAGCGATTGCAGTTCCAACAGTCGGTCCTTCAACGAGGGATGCCAAACGTACCTCGATGATGCGAACCGCGGTTCTGACGAGGACGATGATGGCAACGAAATCGAGGACTAGGCCGGCGCGAGTGCCCGTTAATCCGTCACTCATCCCGCCAGTTCACCCACCTCTCCCCAACGGATCTGCACCAGGCGCCGAAACCGAGCACTGTGTGGAAGGCAACGGATGATCCGACCGCCAACGAGGTGAACTAGGCCCGCCAAGATGCAGCGGCGGGCCTAGCTATCCGGTTCGCTTCTCAAGTCGGTGACACCATCGCCGCAAACCGAACTATATCCCCGGCATCTAAGCAGCTCATTGGCAGACGCATCAACAAAAATTCATAGGCATTGGCCGTCATCCGCGTAAGCAACCTGTGTAATCGCGCAGGTTGCGGCACCGGCTTTGATCGGGCAACCTCAGGGTGCACGCAACTGAGGATCAGGTTTAGCTATGGCCGGGAAAAAGAAGATTATGAATCCGAGCGACGTTCCTGACTTTGTCGACGCTGTGATCGAAGCCGGTTGCGATATCTGCGCTATCGATGATTTTGGTTACGTCATGGTGGACATTCGTCCGAGGCGGCGGAGAGAGGTCGACCGGGTATGCGAAGAATTCGGCGAGAGGCGACATCTGAAGTTCGCGATCATTGCCTACCTTCGCTCAATCGGCCGTTTTGTCGATCTCGATTCGACGGCCGAACACTGGTCGGAGAATTTCCACTAGGCCGCCAAGCCGCCCTCGCGGTTCTGCATCGCCTGGAGAATCACCTCGAACAGGCTGCCGACTTCCTGGCTGATTTCGTCGGGATCGATGCCCTCGGCCTCCGCAGCGTTCATCGCTTCGTCGACTAGGTAGACGATGGCCATAGGATCATCAGTAATTGCGTTTGGCAGATGCTCTGCCATCCACCGGTCTAGGAAATTGATCCCACGCGTGCTCATGGCGAGAGAATCCGGGGGTGGCTTTAGGTTCCTTCATCTCGGAAAGCCTGCACGGTCGCATGGCGCAACTTGTGCTCACCGCGGAGAAACTTGACCCGCGCCTTGATACCGGGCTTGACCCACTCCACCTTGGCGCCGTCGAAAGCCACCGGCACTGGGCGCTGCGGCTTGACCGCCCTGCTCCGCTCTACACGGCGCCACAGACGCTCCTGCGCTTGCCGCGTGAGCGATATCGCAGCCGCACCGGCATACTTGCCCTCGCGAGCCATTAGCGCCGCCGTAGGCTTGCCCGGCTCGCGTTTGATGCCGAGGATCTCGAAGTCTCCAACCTCCCAGCATTTTGTCTTCACCCACGCGTCGGACTTGCCGCCGCGGTACGGGCTGCTGGCGCGCTTGGACACCATGCCCTCGAGCCCCATCTTGTCGATCGCCTGGTAGAACTCGGCGCCACCACCAACGACATGCTCGCTGTATTGAATGAGGCCGTCCGCCGGCTTCACCAGATCCCAGAGTATTGCCTTTCGATCCATCGCTGGCCGTGCGCGCAAGTCCTCACCGTCCAGGTGCAGGATATCGAAAGCCACGAACGCGAGCAGTTCGGCGTTCCACGTCAGTCGTGAGTGCAGCGCGTGGAAGTTCGGCCGGCCATCAGGTTCGGGCGCAATCATCTCGCCATCGAGGATAAATGACTTAGCAGGAAGCTTCTCCGCCGCCGCGACAACCGGCCAGTAGCGCTTTGACCAATCTATGCCCGTTCGGGTGAATGCACGGGCGCCAGCCCAATCGAGGATCACCTGCGTGCGGAAGCCGTCATATTTGATCTCGTGCAGCCACTCGTCGCTGACGGGAGGCGTCTCGACCTGGACCGGCTCGAGCTGACGAATGAACTTCAGCCGCTCAGTGGTGTTAGGCATGCACACACTCCAAAACCGGGATTCAAGCTGCCACGAGGATATCGGTTCCGGAGCATTTTAGCGGAAATTGCATGGAAGAGAGGTCATGACGAAGCTTTCCGACCTCGGGCCGCCCATAACCGGTAAACGCCACGGCGGACAACCTCCGTCGCCCAGAGACCATTTCTACAAATGCAGGAGGTGCGGCCAGCTGGTCGATCGCCAGGATCTCCGGCAGGTCATCTGGCATGAGCAGCCGGAGCACGAGCCGCTTGAAATGGATGCTTGAAACAAAAAAAGACCCGCTGCCGAAGCAGCGGGCCGTGGTGAACGGGGTTAGTCGTTCACCTGTCTAGGCAACGCTCGGAACATGGTCGACAGCGCCTGACTGAGACCTTAACCGGACCGATAGAGTTTTAACGATTGCCGCTGTGCCTGTGGAAATTCAGCCCAACAAAAAACCCGCCAACCTTTCGGATGGCGGGTCGTGTTGTGTGCGGTGCGTTCGGTGAACGGCGGAGGCTAATCCTCTAGTGGCACCACAAACTCGGCAAACTTTGCCTCAAAGTCGCCGGCTGTGACCCCTCCGGTTATGACCTTCTTGAAGTCGATGGCGATCTGAACGTCGTCAACGGCGGCATAGTCGAAGCCGTTTTCGTAAAGAAAAGCCAGACCGGACGTGAAGCCGGTACGCTTGTTTCCCTGCTCGAAAGCGTGAGCCTCAGCGATGCCAAACATAAGGGAAACCGAGAGCGTCACGATGTCATATACACCCTCATAGTAAAACCGGTTTTGAGGCCGAATAATTGCGGACTCGAGCTTTTCGGGGAACAGGAGAGCGTGATTCTCCCCTGTCTCCTCAACGTGCGCACGATTTATGTCTAGGACAGCCTGGTAACCAAGCCAGCGCGGCTCATTTGGCAAGTTCGGCGATTACCTTAGGAAAGCGCTTGATCACACGGCCCGTAAAAGCGGCGTAGTCTATCGGGCCAGAGCGCGGACGAGCAGCCAACACGGCGCGGGAATCCTTGCGCTTTGGATCCGGCCTTTTCGTGATGATCTTACCAGTACGCATCTTCGCGATCCTGTCCCCGTCGCCCGATATAGCGCGCATCCCTACCCGTTTCAACGTTTTCGTGAAACTACCCGTAGAGCAGTGAATTTGGCCCTAATGGGCATTTTTGAGGACGTATCCTCCCTACCCTGCCCGCCTCACCGGCCGCTCGAATGCGCGGTCGAGCCGTTCGTGCAATCCGTCGATGCGGCTGCCGACGCTTTCAATGGCGCGAAGCAGTTGCGCCGTCTGCTCCTGCATGCCGGCCTTCGTTGCGAATGTTTCTGCAGCGTGAAGTTTGTGCGCGGCCAGGTCGCGCTGCGCCTTATCGCCCTTCTCGCCCGCTTCCTTGATCAATCCCCACATTCTCCAGAATGCGCCAAAGATGAAACCAATCACGGTAATGCCAAAGGCGACCGCTGCCATGATTTGCTCAGCGGTCATTGGCCCACCTTCACGCCGACGATCGCGGCGTCGCGCTCTTGGTAGAAGTCGCGCAAGGCCTTCTTGCTGCGACCGCACTCAATGAGCGCCTTGCGGTCCGAAATCCAGAGCCGCTCCACCGTGACCTGCGTCAACACGCCATCCGGCGCCAGGCGCACTGGACGGAGGCATGCCGCTACCAACTTGCTGTCGGGCTGCGCCAGGACAGGAGGCGGCACAGTCACCTTAATGGACTGAGTCGATGCGCAGCCGGCTGCTGTCAGACAAAGCAGGCCGATCGCGATCAGGGTCAGCGTCCGCTTCATCTGATAGTCCCTTAATACGCTGTTCTAGTGCGGCGTTGTCTGCCGTGAGTTGCTCGAGGTGCTTGGCCTCGATGGCTTTGGCCATTGCGTTGGCCTGCGCCTGGCGGCTGATTTCCGATGCAGTCGCCTTGGCGATCTCCGCTTCCCGGTGCTCGTACTTGGCGGACCACGCGCAGGCCGCAGAGGCGTAGCCGGCATGGTAGGTGTAGCCAAAAGCGCCGACGATCACCGCGGCGACTAGTCCGTAGACGATAAGGCGCGCGTATCCGCCGGTGAGTTTATCCAAGATGGCGATCACGGTTGCGAATCCCCAATGCTTGTGCTGAGTTGCGCCGGCGCAACTTCGGGTGCAAATGTTCGACAAGGCCGAAATCGAGATTCCTTGCCCGAAATGCCGTCACAAGACGAGCAAGACTATCGCTTGGATAAAGGCCCACAGCGATTTCGTTTGTGCCGGGTGCGGAGTGACAATCGCATTTGAGAAGAAAAAGCTCCTCGCCGGCCTCAATGAAGTCGACAAGAGCCTCGCCAAATTCAGGAAAACGCTTAGCGGCCTCGGCAAGCGACGATAGGAAGATCGTCGCCGCCTCACCGTCAAAGGTGAACGTCACTTTGCTCATAGAAGCCACCATGCCGCAACGAGTAGGCCGCCGATGACACAAATCTCGGCGGCGTATTCCTCGATGATTGCGGTCCAGAGTTCATTCCAGCCCATCATTTGAGCCCCGAGACACAGAGCTCGGCCTCCCCAATTCGCTGAGCGTCGCCGTTCTCCCGGCGCTTCACCAAACCGGGCAGCACACGGCCACCCGCCTTGTTGAATGCGGTCTGGGCAAGACAGGCATCGTGATAGCGGCGGTCGCCAACGCGATCGGCCGTGGTCGAATCGATCTGGCGCTGGACACCGTAGTTGTAGGCGCCTGAGATCATCGACGCCTGAAGCGACACGGGCGCACCGATGTAGCCTGGCACGCCGTCGACCAGCGGGAGGTAATAGTCGAAGATCACGCGCTCTATGAGCTTGGCCTCGCACTCGGCCGGCGTGAACTTCATGCCCTTCTTAACGCCAAGCGTCTCTCCGTAGCAGACCGTCCACACGGGCTTCTTCGGCAGGGTGTCGAGATAGGCTTTGGTTCGCAGGCCCTCCCACGGCATGATCAGTTGCTCGACGGCAAGCTTGACCGCGGGTGGAACGTAGCCCTTGTCGATCGCCGCGCGGATTTCCATCGCCGGCGTGGCAACGGTTCGGTGGATGGCAGTAGGCGCAGGCGGTGGCTGATGGCTATAGCCCCATCCAGCTGCGGACGCGGCGACAAGCGCGGCGGCAATAGCCTTCCTCGCCCGCCCGGTCGGCAGGATCTTGTTTATCGGCATCAGTGGTGACCTTGTCTGGCTGCCAAATGAGGCGTGCCGTCCAAGCGGAGCCGAGCAGAAGCAGCGTTAGCCACCACGGCAGGAAGTCAGCGATAGACGGGACGACGTTGATGATGAAGTTGGATACAAATGCAAGCTCGATGAGCCGCATCGACCAGGCGCGCGCGAGCACGCGGCGCCAATCGGGTAAAAGGCGCATTGGAATGTTCTTTTAATTTCAGGCGATGTTTTTCTGAGGCATGCGGCGGTTCCGACTCGCATTCCCAAATGACTTGACCTCCCCGCGGCGGTCAGGTTGATTGCGAGGATCGGATGGGGGGATCACAGAAGGCCCAGTTGAGGAGAAAGCCCGTTGCCAAAACCCAACTGGAAACGCCTGCTCGATGACGAAATGATCGAGGAGTTGAGGCACGCATTCAACCTGGAGACGCGGGCGGAGGTCGAGGCGCTAATCGAGAAAATCGCCATGGACCTTGAGCAGTTTGCGGCGGATCGGGTCGGCAGGCATTAGGGGCCGCCGCCCTGTTCGGAGACGACAAACTTCCCGATTGCTTCTCCGATCGCATCTCGGTGCGCCGTTGCTTCCATTAGTTGTGTCTGAAAGCTGGCGATGTTGTCATTGATTTGATCGACAGCGGCCTGCGCCGCCGTAAGTTGATCAGCATAATAGGAGGTGATGCTGGCGATTTCGGCCTCTGTCGCACCACATGCGGCCAGAGCGGCAAGGATTTCCTGTTTCAACTGCATTTAGCTTCCTCTTAGTTGGCGGCCATGATGACCCAATTAGCACCGTCCGACCGGAGAATTGCCCACTTGCCGGTCGTTGCCGCAAGAATGGCCGTGCCGGCTGTGTTGGTTCCGATCGGCTTCACATTTGACGACGCGCTGTTCACCGCCTGCGCTACGATTGTCTTGACCGTCAGCCATCGGCCTGGATAAGCGGCGGCGGCCGGCAAGGTCAAAGTGATCGCGCCCGCCCCGTTGCAAATCACAGAGTCATCGAGAGCGGCGACGGTGTAGCTCGTCGTCACAATGGATGGTGGCAAAGTGGCGAACGGGCCGGAAACGGTGAACTTGGTGCCGACAACACCGGTGCTGCCGAAATCACCCACACCGACATTGCCGCCGTTCGGACAGAACACGGTGCCGAAGTTCGACGCATAGTCAGACGCAAGACATGGCTGCGACCACATCATGCCGTTGAAGTAGAACCCGAATCGCCATTGGACGCCACCATTGCCGGCGGTCAGGAACTGATTGGCATCGGTAGTGCCGGATGCGGCGGGCGCTCCGCCAGCGACGCCGGTCGTGACCAGGTTCGGTGGCGTGCTGTGACTAGTGCTGAAGCCGCCTGTAAAGGCCGACGTTCCCGAGTACGTGTTGTTCCCATTCAACAGGCCGAAGACCGAACCGCTTGTGCCACCGATCAGTGCTCTAACCTGCGCTGCGGTCAAATCCTCCGGATCGCCCGTGCCTGCTGTTGACCGCCCCTTGATGGTGGCATTGGCCATGTTCGCCAGCTTGGCATTGGTGACGCTGTCGTCGGCCAAGGAAATGGTCATCTGGCTGAAGTTGATGGCCGTGGTTCCGAGCGTGCCGCCGACATTGGAGGTGCAATACCAGAAGGATTCGGCAAGCGTCGTGCCCTCCTGCACCACGATCAGGGCGCCGGGATGCTCATTATAGGTATCGTATTCGCTCGATCGGGCAGGCGTGACGCCGACGCCATAGATGCCGTTTTCAGCCGGAGCGGTCTGGCTCTTCACCAGCACCAGGTCGCCGGTCGCGAGCACAACACCGTCGATCGTGTCACCACTGTTGAGCGCTGTCGCAATGGCGATGTTTGCCGTGGTCGCGGCCCGGACTGTGCCGCGACGGCCCACATTGGCAGCCGCTGTCGCGATTGATGAACTTAGAGCATCGAGAGCGTCCTTGACCTTTGAGCCAGAAACAGAACTGTCATTGCTGACCTCGCTGGCCAGCGCCGAGGCCCATGCGGAATCGCCATCGGCGCCGCTCGACTTGCGTAGGAACTGCGCAGCCGTGCCGCCTGCTGGGAGGCCGTAGCCTCCGTCACCCACGCCGGCAACGCCCCTTGTAGCAAACGGCCCGATCCACGCCGAACCAGACCAGCGGTAGAACTCGAAGTCGGAACCAAGCTCGGCATGCAGGAACAGGAAGCCCTTATCGCCAACAGCAAGCGTAAGTGCGTCGCGCTCCGTAAGCGTACCGCTTGCATCTGGCGTAATGCCCACCAGCGAAAGCTTGACCAGAACTTGCGACAGGCGATCGTTCAGGTTGACTATGTCCGCCGCTTCAGAATTCTCCCGCGCGATCGCATAAACGGCACCGCTGGCTGTCGTGCCGGGCCATGCGTACGCCAGCGTCAGGGACGTGTCACTCCCAACCGAGAGTATCGGCACGGACACGCCAGCGCTCGAGAAAATACCTCCGCTGATAAGCGCGACAGCCCACGCGGTGCCGCTGCCCGTAACCACAGCGTTGCCATTCGTCACGGAGACCGTGCCGGTGTTGTAGATGGTCATGGATTATCCTTGGGATGCTGCGTGCCCGCGGGATGGGCGTTAAAGGCTGCTGGGAATGCCGATGATGTAGTAGCGGAGGCCGAGGGCGGTCGACTGATGGTTTGAGCCGTCCCAATATTGATTGTAGGTCGTGCCGCCGGCGTTGTTTGCCGTCTGCGGGTTGCCGCCAGCCATGTAGAAGTCGACGGCACTCTCGTCCGAGTGAACCATCGCCCACGTGCTATCGGCGCTGCATCGGCCCGTCCAGCCGGAGGCATCTGTGAAGACTTTGTGATACCCCCACCGGCAGGCGGTAGGCGTCGTGCGGGTGTCAAACACGACCCCCTGCTTGACGAACAGCTTGAGCTTGGGCGACGGATTGGTGACGTTGACGGTCGCCATCCTCTCGCCTTTAAATTGGTTCGGCGACGTCACGACCGTCGGGAAATCACTCGTCCAGCTAAGGAAGCCTTGCGCCAGAATTGGCACGTAGGCGAGGCGCGTATCGACGATGATGTCGTTCAGGTTGGGTGCCGGGTCTGAAGATCCAGGCCGCTTGATCTGGACGAAGTCCCGCGTGCCGTCGTTACCTTTGTACAGCACCTTTTTGCCGCCGGTCGTTGGCGCCTGCTCGCTGTCGGCGAATATGATGTAGCGAATCGTAACCGCCGTCGCCTTCAGGTTGGTGATGGTGATTCTCTGATTGGCGACATCGACCAGATAGGTGAACTGCAGCGACTTGTCGGAGGCGATGCTGTCGAAGTACGGCGGATTCCAGAACTCTGTGTCGGTCTGGCGGCGGATCATAAAATCCATGTAGGTGAATGCCGTAATCGGCAGCGGACAGGCAATATTCGCCGTGCCGGATGCGGCAACGTTTACGTCGCCCGCCGCCATGATTTTGGCCGGGATCTTGTCCTCATGGAAAATGTAGTGGTCCAGGTTGGCGTCTGTTACGTCCCTCCCCGGCAGAGCCAATCGCGCCGTTGTCGGATTGAGCAGGAGAACCTGCTGTCCGCTGGACGGCGCGCCTGAATAATCAGGCATGGCGTCGTCGCGCGCCGGGAGTTGGAAGACGGAGGTCAGGTACCTAGACGTCGTATTCGGGCTGGATGACTTGACTTGCTGAGTGTAAGCCTCGCGTGTTCCGCTCGATCCATACAGATTGCTGTCGATGTGGGCGGCAGTCAGGCTGCGCTGCCCTGAGAAGCTCTCCACATAACCATTGGAAGTGGCAAAGGCCGAGTAATTGATGATCGGGCCGGTATATGTGTTTGCTGCCAACGCCGGATCGATAATGCGCCATTCCATGATGGGCATGTAGCCGAACGGGAACCATTCCTTGTAAACGTACTTGGTTTGCGTCCCTGTCCCAGACGTCAGCCAGATTATCAGCGCCTTTGATGTGGTGCCGATGTTGGTGGCAGTGTATGGGCTTTCCCAATCACCTTGCCCGGTGAAAAACCAATAGTTGGTATTCCATCCGCCACCCGACGCATAACGGCTGTCGTAGCTCCCCTTTTCGCCGATGTCGTAGACATAGCTGAGCTTTGTGCCGTTGAGACTGTCGAACTTGAACTTGCCGACATTCGAGGCCGACTCGTTCACTAGGTCTGTCGCATTGTCGAAGGCAATGCGGAGGGCGGGAACGCCCCCCGCCGTAAGGCCAAAGCCAAGATTCGGCATTACGCCACCGCGATCTGAATAAAGCTGTTGTTAAGGTCGACCTTCATTGTCCCGGCTGGGTTCTGCAGCAGACCCGCCGTCACTGTGCCGATGTTGGCGACGAGCAGCTTAAGTGCGCCCGACTCAAACGTCAGAGGCGTGCCATTGTTTGTGCCGTCCGTGACCACAAACTTGCTCGCGTTGATGATGAAGTTGGAGAACGGCGCCGCCGGGTTGCCGCCGGTAAAGCCCGCTTCAACGACCCATCCCGCCGACACCCACGCGTCAGACACCGACGCCCGAACCTCCGCCACCATGCGAGACACCACGTCCCCCGTGCCGGCCTCGGCGCGTAGCTGAAACAGACCATCAGCGGACACATTGTCGACCGACGCCTCAACCGCCGTGACCGAACTGGCGATGGCCGTCAATTCACCGTCGATTTCGGTTATGGTCGCCTCAAGCTCAGTGAACGCCGCCGCATTGGCTCGAGCATTGCGAACCGCAACGGCATTGTCCTGCGCCTGCCTACTGGCTGCATCGACAGCTGAGGCCGCCACCTGCGCAACCTTGTCGCGGATATCCTGCAGGCCCGCCGAAAGGCTGGCCAGGAAGTCCCTGACGTCCTGCTGCGTCTGCGCCAGGCCCACTGATACGTCGAACACATCCTCCGGCGTCGATACACTTGACCACGCCGTAAAGAACGTCGCTCGCGGTGGCGTCGTTATGATCCTGTGGCGGTACTCATATGTCTTGCTGGGCAGAACGCCTTCCGAGACAGTAAGCACCTGCACGGGAGTTTCGGCGCGCTTCACGAGGCTGTCGCGATAAGCACTATGGATGCCCGACTGCGTGCCGCTCGTGGCAATCGCAACGCCACCAGGCGTCAACGAAACGGTGAACGTGCCGCTGGTTAGGACCGTCTTCACGTAGAGCGGACTGTCGGCGGTAAGCCCGATCGGCAGGCTTCCTGTGGTCGCTAGATAGAGCAGATCGTTGGCAACCAGACCGTGGCTCGGCCATGTGATGACCGCCGGATTCGCGATGCTGACTGTGACGCCCGCCGCTTCCGGTCTGTATTCGACGTCGACAGCCGTAACGGTCACATCATCGAATGCATCCCAAAAGAAGCGGATGCCGGTCTTGCGCTCGGTCGAGCCATCCACTTTCAACTGTATGCCAACGGCGCCGAAGTCGGCCGCGGACACCGCATAGTCAGGATCGCCGGGCGAGCTCGCATCGATAGGAACGGTCACATAGTCCGTGCCGTCGAATATGCCTTCGCCAACCTCCTGCAGCGTCAGATAGATGTTCCGCGTAGCCTTCTCGCCGAATGGCCCAAGGCGCTTCTCGGTTATCTGGAATGTGCGCGTGCCGAATGCAGCCGAATCCCACTCAATCCATCGACCGACCTGCGCGTCCGCAAGAAACCGCGGATGGATGCAGATTTCGCCGTTGGCCTGGTAGCGGCTGGCCTTGAACTGGATATCGGCAAGCCGGTCCGCAACCTCGGAGCGGTTGACCGCGTCATACGGTATCGAGACCGCAAGTCGTTCGCCGTCCTCGGCCAGCGCAACGGAATCGATGCGCACCGCAAACGGCGTCTGTTCATAAAAATTGTCTGGCTCGAAATAGGTGCCGGACAGCGTGTTGATGAGCTCCGACTTTGAGCGCTTGACCGAGAACCGGAAAGGCTCGTCGACCATGATGTCATCGTCGGTGAACGTCAGAACAGTCGACTGCGCGGCGCCAACGATCGGATATTCGCCGGTAGCGTCCTCAACCCACGTCGAAGCGCACGACTCGAGCAATGGCTGCATGTTCTGGTCGTGCGTTACGCCAGATCCTGCCGCCGGAATAAGGCCGGCCGTGTAGCGCTTGCCGGTGCCAACGATTTCGTCGCAAATGTTGGCCGCAACAGTCCACTGCGCAATCGGCAGACGTGACGCCGAAACGCCCTTGCCCACCATCATCTCAGTGCCGTTGAAGACGCCGTGCTCGAGCGCGTAGGCCATCAGCACAGGATTTTCAGTGAACTCCCATGTCGTCTGGTCATTCCAACGATGTGAGCCGCTGCCGCCGACAGTGCTATCTTTGCGCCAGTCATAGAGTGGCGCGCCCTCAATCTCAAAGAAGGCCGGCCACGGCTGCTGAAGATGCTCGCGATTGAGCTCCTGCGTTACGATGGCGTACGCAATGCCCGCGCCACGGTGATTTGTCGCCCAGCGGCCGGCGGGATTTGACTGAGCAATCAGACCGGCGTCGGCCGTCTGCGTCATCGTGCCCTTGTAGAGCTTGACCCAAATCTTCGAGTCGATGTCCTGAATCTGGAAGCCTTTTGTGGCGTCCTCTGTGCCGCCAAGCGTCTTCCATTCGCCCTTGTAGCGAACGCGCGCTATGCCGTTAATCAGGAAGTTGGAGAGGATATAGACGTCTTGGACCTTGCGATTGCCGGATCCATAGGCGTTCCGGTAGACGAGGTGGCCAGCCGTGCCGACCTTACCCATGATGACAGAGCGCGCCAGGTCCTCGCCATAAGCGGTATCAAGTTGCGACGTCTGCGCCTGCTGTTTCGGCTGCGTAAGCTGGCCAATGAGGTACTTAGCGGCGAGGCCAAGGCCGAAGCGCGCAAGGCCGGCAAGAATGGTCGAGCCGCCGAGCCAGGACGCAACGCCACTCAGCCCGACCGCCCCAAGGACGGTCGAGAAAATCGGGACTAGAAATCCCATTCGCTACCCCACTTTGAAGGCTGACTTGATCTCGGTTTGGGGCAGGAACGACAGGCCGCGTTCGTCCTTCACGGCAAAGCCGCGATCGCAGATAAAGCCGCAGGAAAGAACGCCATCGCGCCGCACAACACCTGCGTCGCCGCGCTGCGCCATAAGAGGCGAGATGGGCGGGAACAGGCTTGCAAGCGCCGCCTCGACATCCGCCAAGCCGCGCCTACGCAGGATCTTGGTTGCGCCTGCCGCCGTGCTGTATTTGCCGCCTCGGATATCCTCTGCCGGGTCGAAGCCGGTTACAGCAACGACGGCATCCATGACGGTAAGCAAGCAGTCAGAGACGCCCCATTCGCCTGGCGTGCTTCTATGTTGATTGACCACGCGCGCAAGGCGCCGGTCCCAATCGGACAACCGGGTTAGGGTAAGCATATCGATGTCCTGCTGGCGTGAGCCTAATCGAAGCTGATGTCGAAGCTCTCGTGCTTCACCTTGCTGGCGTACTGGAAGAACATGTCGCCAGCCGACACCAGCTGCTGATCCTCGTGGCTTGCCGTGCGGTAGCCATCTCGGTGGTTTGCGATGGCGCCGGAGCGGACGTTGGCAATCAGCTTAGTTTCGCCGCTATCGCGCGAGTGATCGACGGTGTCGATATACCCATAAGCACCCGGCTCGGCATGCAGGAACGACCGGTCATCGGGATCGAAGTAAAAGTCGTAGACCGTAACCGGCGCATCCTTGTAGCCCTCGCTTTCGATAAGCAGGAGCTTGTCAGGCGTTAGGCCGGAATCGCGTTGCGCGACAAGCTCAGCCGTAAACGTCGACGCTGCAGTGCCGAGGCCATAAACCGGTTCCGAAATGGTGATCAGCGAGTTAGGCCAATAGGTTAGCCCGTCGACAACGATGTCGCCCTTACCGTTCCAAAAACCGTAAGTGCCGGTCGTGCAAGCGATCTTGATGCCGGAGCGGATAATTGCCCGCCCCTCGTCAAGTACTTGCTGAAGGCGTGTGGGAAATGCCATGGAGTGCTCCGCCAGCCAGGCCAGGAGTATTTATTGGTGGAATACACAGAACGCGATCGGGCAGACGACATCGCCGCAAACCTCGCTCTGCTTGAGCTGTTGCGGATTGTCATAGGCGAAATCTGCTATTCCGCAGATCCAGTTGAGTTTCGGCGTCGTGCGAGGGTCATTGAAGAAGCGGCAGTGAGCCGACTATCCGGTCGAACGAATTTTCATCAGGCCAATGCAGCGACGGAAACTTATATAAAGGAAGCAGCCTGCGCGCAGGTGACCAAGATCATGGCATCCATCAGACACCCCCAAGACACCAGCAACTGACGTTCCGAGGTTCGCATCCAAAATCGACAGCCTATTCGCGCTCACTTAGGAATCTCCACCAAGGTGAAACTGGCCGACGGGAATATCTCGTCATCGATAGAGAACGAGCCTGGTAGCACGCGCATGTTGGCGATCGGGTTCTTGAACCGGATGACTGCAGTCGCGGCGATGTAGACTGGCACGGTCGGTTCAACCGTAATCGTGATGCTATTCGATGCCGCAACGCCGCCACCCTGCACGCGGAATAGCGCGTTGTATTCGCTAGATGTCGCCGAAATCAGATCGCCAGGACCAAGCGTCAAGCCGTTGTCAACGCTGTTGATGACCAGCGAATTGCCGGTGATCGAAACAAGATTGCCGTTGTTGGATAGCGCTGCGTTGGACGCGTCGCCCCAATACGCTTTCGGCACGCACATATGCTTGGGCGTGTAGAGCACGGTTTGCAGCCCGCCGCGGCTCTGATCCTTGAACGCCTCGACCAAAAGGCGCTGTTCAGGCCGCAGCGGAACTGTGCGCATGGCGATTTGCCAATAGGCATCCGCGTATTCGACAAACGACATTGCGCGCGTACCGGAGCGGGAGACGGACACCGATTCCACAAGCTGCGGATACGCCGCCTGAAAGGGGACGTCAGGGAGATTTATCGTTGTCACAGCATCCCCCTGACCTTCGCGTCGCGGATCGACTTCACGACCTTCGGCGTGAATTCCTTCTCAAACTTCTTGAGCGCAGCAGTTACCTGCTCGCCGGCATCGTTGCCGCCGCCCTGCACCGAAATACTAGGCGCGAACGTCACGCCAATGTCGCCACCGCGTGCGGCTGGCGCCTGAATTGCGGGCATCTGTGGTGCGGCAATCGCTCGGCCACGGCGCATGGCCTGGACCGCGGCAACGCCGCCGTTTCGCGCGACGTCGTCCTGGCTGAAAACCACCTCGCCCTTGTGGACGAGACCGGCGACCTTTTTCTTGCCGCCGGGGCCGGTATAGCCGCCCGTGTCATAGAGGCCCATATCGCTGTTGAGGGCGCCTCCGCCGGGGAAGACGTTGCCGGAACTGCCGCCGCCGAAAATGGCGCTGAAGATGCTCCCGATGCCGCCGCCACCGCCTGCGGAGTTGGCCTGCATGATGGCGTCGAGAAGATCGTTTTCGATCTTGTCGATAACCTTATCGAGCGCGTTTTCGGCGATCTTGGCGAAATCCTGCCAATCAAGCTTGCCGTCGTCCAGCGCTGAGCGGAGATCGTCAAACGCACCCTTCAGCACATCGCGCTGAAGATCCTGCATTTCCTGCGCCTTGCGCAGCGCATCGGCCTGCCGGGCATAAGCATCCGAAACCGCATCGATCTGCGCGATTTGGGCTGGCGTGAGTTGGGCATTTTGCCAGTCAGTGTCGCCCTTCTTGCGGGCTTCCTCGCGAACCTGCTTCAGTGCCTGCTGCTCGAGGTCGAGTGCCGTGCTACGCTTGGTCTGCGCCTCGTAGGAGAGCCCAAGCGCGTTATATTCCTCGTTCAGAGCGGCTGTGCGGTCCCGGATGGACTGCAAATCCTCCGCAAAGCGATCGTCGGCAGTCTTCGGTTGTGCACGTGCTGCACGACGAGCCGCGGCATCCGCCTTGCGCTTTGCAGCTTCGGCCGCCTTGTCATATTCATGCCCAAGGTCTTCGCGGTTAGGTGCTGGCGTCGGAACGATATTCGCGCCGCGGGCGACTGCGTCATCCACCTGCGCGGCAAGCGGATTGTAGACGCGACCATTGGGTGAACTGCCAGCCGCTTTGGCGTATGCATCGGCCACAGCCTGCGAGGCGCCGTGCGCCTCAATGATGATACCGCGCAGGCCTGCAATGATGCCGGCGAAACTTGGGTTGGCCTGCTCAAGCGCGGCGATAGCGGCATTGATCTCATCAATGCTGGTCTTGCCGCTCTTGGCGTCGTCAAAGATGTCCTGCAGCGCCTTTTGTAGCGGCTCGGAAGTGACGCTGGCCATCTTACGATTGAATTCGTCAATCGTATCGGCGATTTCATCGACAGGCTGACCGAGACCGGGAATTTCTGCGGCGGTTTTTGCCGCCTCGGTAGCCAAATCGCGAAGCGCATCTCGAGTGGAGGCCAGTTTTGGATTGGCTTCCGCAACGGATTCTATTTGCGCGAGAAAAACCTTGACGTCGCTGGTGTTAGCCAGATCATCCAACGCCTGCTTGAAAGGCTCAAATTGCGACCGGAGAACTTTTTGCAGCGGACCTTGTCCGCCACCACCGGCACCAATCGTCTTATAAACTTCGTCAAAGATGCCCTTGATCTGCGTCGCGAGAAGATCCTTGGAGTTCTGGACTTCCTTGTCGTTAAGCGAATTGACCGAGCTGACCGGCAGGGCGGCGTATTTCTTCTTCTTGGCCGCCGCATCGTCCCACGCGTCGCCTAGCAACTTGATGTTGCCCTCGTGCGTCTTTGTGATCTCGTCCAGCGTTTTTAGGTGCGAGCCGCCGACCATCTCGTACGCGATGAAGGCAACGCCCGCCGCAGCAATGGCAGCCGTAGCCAACGGGAACTTGGTCGCCAGACCGATCGCGCCCTCGCCGATCGCCTTGATAGACGCCATTGCGCCGCCAGGGCCGCTCTGCAGTGCATCAAAAATCTGACCCGCCTGCGATGCAAAAATCTGCATCGGGTTAGCACCAAGAGCAAACATGGTGGCAAGGTCGTTACCCTGCCGCGTCAGGTTGAGGACTTGAGAGGAGGTAAGCTTTGACGTGTCGGCTACTTCGGCAAGCGCGCCTTTCCACTCCTTCACCCTTGAGGACACGGGAATGCCGATCATAGCGTTAATGCGCTTTTGGATCGGAGACATCGACTGATCGATACCCTTCCCAAGGCTGTCGAACTGCTTCTGAATTCCAGAAGTAGTTTGACCGACGTCCTGGCCGAGTTGCTTTAGCTGCCTCTTGATGGTAGTAAGGTCAGTACTTACACTAATAAGAAGGTCATCGGTTTTATCAGACATGTTTGAACCTTCTTGCGGGGGAGAGGCAATGAAGTGGCTGGTTGGTGCGGCTTGTGTGGCGATAATCGCGTCAAGTGCGGTCTACCTGGATGGCGCATATACCGCCTATGCCGCAGTCAAAGAACAGCAGAGAATGACCGCTATAGCCGCAGAGCAAGAGGCTAGCTTGGCCGCCTATCGCGAGTGCAGAATGACCGTCTCTGACTCGGTTGGCCCCGGATATCCGGGAACCAATATAAAGACCGTCTCTACAGCGGTACTTGCCGGAGACCGATGCATTCTGAAGTACCCCGAGCTCGGGGATTCCTATCCGGGATCCGCCTTGCAGACGGCGCAGATGCGCGAGCGAGTTAGGCAATTGCGCGCCGTCAGCAAGGACTAGCCATATTTCGCCAACAGCGCAGCCATATCCTCGTCGCTTGGTCCCGAATCTTTCTTCTCGCCGCCGCTGAGCGCGTTAAAGCCCTCGATCGCCATCATGTATTCGGTGAGCGTCGACCGCCAAAACACCTCTGGCGTCCAATGAAGGGCGCCGAATGCGCCCTTCATCCAATCTCGCCAGGGGAACGGCTTTTCTACCCCGCTGCCGGCGCGGCTTGCTCGTTTTTTTGCTCACCGTCGAAGTGGTGCGCGAGCGCCAGCGCGAACGCATCCGAACATGCCTTGAAGTGCTTGAGCCTAAGCGCATCAAGCGCCGCAGCCTTATCGCCGCGAACGGTAAGCAGTTCGATGGCAGCCATGGTGGCCGCCGCCTCAACGCCGGAAAGCCGCTGAAACAAGTCGCCAAGCGACTTGCATTCCAGCCGCGTGGAGACCGCGGCCAGCCCGGCCATAGTGGCGGCAATTACGAGGTCAACGTCACCCACCCTAAGGGCGACCTCTCCTCTTGCGCCGTTAACCTCTAATGCCATGCCCTACTTACTCCGCAACATACGTCAGTGCGCCGCCAGCCATGAAGGTAGCATCGAAGCCCATCGTGCCTTCCTGCTCGCCGTTTAGGGTGAAGTCGGTCACGTACCAAGGGCCGGTGTAGGAGCCGAGACCAGGCACAATAACCTTGGCATTGAAGGTCACGGCGTTGTTGACGTAGCCCATAAAGGTGGACTGGGCGGCGCCAGCCACAAACTTGCCGGAGCCGGAGAAAGTGCGGTTCTTGATACCGGGGACACCAGTCTTCTGCGGCGTGTCGCCAGGATTATTGCAATCCGGAATCGTGGTGTCGACATCGTTCGCCGACATGTTGAAATTGCGCGTCTGCAGGCCGCACAGATTGTTGAAAGTCTCAGGGCTTCCGCCATCGCCGATTTGAATCAGCAGTAGCCTGCCGGTCTGTTGTCCGTCAGCCATTGTAGGCTCCATAAATTAGGTTGCTAAAGCGCGGCCGAGGATTCGATTACCGCTTCGAAGTCGATGACCGCATGGCCGGTTACGCCATCCGCATCGTAGAACACGCGCTCGCCGCGGTGTTCCAGCGTCACCAGCCGCTTGCTGGGCAACGCTAGTGGGTAGTCATGCAGGGCGTTGGCGATCTCGTAGGCGATCGCCCTGGCGTCCTGCAGAGCGCCTCCGGTGTTCGGAAGCGGATTGCTTTCGTCCGTCCAGACATGGATTGTCATATCGGCAATCGTGCCGCTGACGCATTGCATGTCGACGCGCCGCGTCGAGACGTCATCGACCGTCACGTATGGTGGCGAATATGATGCTGGCGGACGATAGAAGATGTTGCTGGCAGGAACCAGGCTCGTCAGCGCCGTGTAGGATCGTAGGCGTGCGGTCGCAACGCCGACGAGCTCATGTGCCGGTGCGGCCATGCGCCCTCCAATGCTACTTATTGTTGGATGCTTTCACGGCCTTGCTGATCGCACGGCTGATCTTGGCCTTGGCTGCCTTGCGGAGCGCCTTCCACGTGTAGAATACATGTGGATGCGCTCGCGAGCCGGGATGCGCCACAGACGGCACAGAAACCAATCCGCCATCGGAGCCGGCAAACACGACGTTTCCGCCGTTCTTGCCCTTGATGACGTGCGGTGCCGTACCGAACTCAAGAAGGCGCCAGATGAAGTCGGCATAAACCGCTGTTGCGTCTGGATCCTTGGACTGCTTGCCGCCCACCGGCTGAATGCCGGGATTATCGGCCTGCCTGCCGCCTCGAATGCTGGCCTTGTAGTCGCCAGAATCTACAGGCGCACGGCTGGCAATTCTGCTAGCCAACTCTTGCGCCACCTCTAACTTGGCCTCTGCGGCGGCTGTCGCTGCCTCTGGCACCAGTTCATCAAGTCTCCGCTGGAGCGCCTCGCGGCCGATGATCTTCGTCTTGATCGCCATGACCGCTAGCTACTCTCGCCTTCTACGACCAGCATCTCAACCATTGCGCCACGCTCGTCAGGATTGACGATCGTCTTGATATTGAAGAACCGGAGCGGCTTACCGCCGACAAGGCCCTTGCGCGCGTCATAGGCGCGCCAGGCTGGCGTCACTGCGCGCGTGTCGGCGCAACTGCGAACCGTCAGGTTATACGGCTGCAAAGCAGCAAGGCGAGCCGCCGTCTTCGTCTCGACATCGGCGCCGAACTTCGGCTGCAGCCGTGCGGAGATGGAGAACACGTCGGCAAAATCGCCTGTGACGTCATTGCCGTACTCGTCCTGCACTACCGATCTTCGCTGGAAAACAACCCGGCAGTTAAGGGCGCCGGCCCCGCTTCGCTTGGCCATTCAACCGCCTCATCGTTCTTGTTCAACTTGCGCAGCCGCACAGCCGCGCCGGCGGTGGTGGCCAATTCAGCCGCCTCACGCGTCACGTTGAAGTCGCCAACCGGGTAAGCGATCGTGAAGCCCGGCTGGCGATAATCCCACGGATGGCTAAAGCGCACCCACGCCATTACAGAGCCGCGTCTGGCGCCTGGATGTCGACGTTGATTACGGTCGCGCTTGAGGCCAGGCCGATAAGCGCCGGATGGTCGCCGGTGGTCAGGTCGGCAACTGGAACAATCGAGCCTGGCGCGGCACCAAGATAGTAGGCAACGCCCGCCGTAACCGCGGCGCCGATGGTGATCGGGCCGCTGGTATGCACGGCGAGAGGCTGGCCAGATGCCGCCGCATGCAGCGCAATGCCCTTCGGCTTACGCACGATCGCCGAGGCGTCGTTGGTGTCGGCAAGCTTGTACGTGTTGTCCGCCGCCTTGTAGACAACTTGGCCGGCAGTGATGGCTGCGCCGGCAGTGCCGTTGTCGCGCGTGGAATTGGCTCCAGCGGCCACGTTGGCAGCCGTGATTACAAGTGCCGTCAATGCGGCCTCCTTATTGATTAGATTAGCTTGCTAGCGCAGCATTGATTGCCGCAGCGCTTATCGGTGCCGCATACTGCTCATAGGCCGAAGCCGACAGGTGCGTGCCGTCAGGGTAGATCGATGTGTCTGCGGTCGTGGCCACCAAGCCTAGAACCGCATCAGCCGCGAAGTCAGCGACCGTGTAACCGTTGACGCTGGCGTTGTTGCGGATTTGGGTGTTGAGGTCCTGCCTGTCCAAATCCTTGGCCGAGCCAGCGGCGCCAAAGCCCGTACGCGGAAGGCATGTACCAACCACACAGCGCACACTTGAGCCCTGCGCCTTTCGATTGGCGACCCAAGTCTGGATTTGGCCCATGACGGTCGATGCAACGCCGGTACCGGCAATGATATCATTAGTCCCGGCCCACAGGTGGAACACATTCTTGCCAGTTATCGAGCCGCTGTAGAGCGTCCCCTCCCTAGTTGCCTGATTGGTGGCAATCGTCGCCATCGTCTGGCCAGCAACGCCGAGGTTCCAAATCTGCTTGTTCGATGCAGATACGGCAGCAGACGCGAGACGCGGCAGGGTCTTGTTGTCGTCCGTGTAGACGCCTTCGGTTATGCTGTCCCCAACGAAGATAAGATTGTTATCGAACGATGTCGGCACGCCAAAGGCGGTGATCGCCGCCGTGCGAGCATCGGTTATCTGCGTATCGGTCAACTGCGATGGGTAGACGGCGAAGAGGCAATAGTCCTGACGCGCAGCTTTGTTCCAAGCGCTCGCGACAGAGCTGAACCCGAGATAACCACCCGTTATCGCCAAAGTAGTTGGCGCTGTAATCGTACTCTTGGTGCCAGTCGTCCTATAGATGCCGGAACCGGTTGCCCCCGTCCCCATTCCATAGAACTCAAGCACGTCCTTGGCTGCAGGTGTCTTGTCGTTGACTGCGCCAGGATACCAGCGGATCGACATCGCGTTGCTTTGTGAGAGCAGCAGCGCGTCAGACTGAGCGTTGTTCGGAAACTCGTATGGCGTCATGCCTTGCAATGACACCGAGGATGCAAACACCATTAGCTTCGTGTTGCCCAAACGATTGAACGCCACGCCGGCAGGAATGTCGAAGTACCGCGGCAGTGCGTTTGCCAGCGTGTTATCGGCCCGCCGCGTTCCAGCAATGATCGCATCACGGCCAGCCAGCAGCTTGGGCATTTTCGCTTGCGTGGTTTGCGTCGCGTGGTTGCCGTTGCCGCTCTGGTCGTACCAAGTCTTGACCAGAATGGCGTCTGACGGGGATGCCTTGAAGGCCATCGCAGAAGCAATGTCGATCTTGCGGCTGATCGTGCGGTAGCCGATGTCCATTTCGGCGCTGTCTGAGGTGCGCACGATGCGGCAGCAGGCAAGCGCCGAACCAGAAATCGCGTTTGTCGAGTAGATCGCCCCGCCTGCGCCTGTGGCCGGCAGGACGAGATCGACCCCTGCCGCCTCAGATGGCAGCATGCCACCATGCCTCGCCAGCGCTGGCCGCGCTAACGGCTCAAATATCGGATCGAACAGCTTAGCCACTGAACACTCCGCACGTAGCACCTGCAACGCGAGAGAAGCGGTAGGTGCCAGGTGCGGAAATCAGCGTTGACGGCGATGTTGACGTCAAAGAGCCGACAACATTGTAGGCGCCCGCGTCGTCCTTGAGCTTAATAATCACCAGTGCGCCGCCGTCCGCCACACCCTTAAGGCCCACCGCCAGCGGTGTCCCGGCGGCGACAATAACGTCTGCCGAATCGGCGGCGGTATTCGCCGTCGCAAGAATTTGAGTTGCCATAATCGGTCCTAACTCGGCCAATGTTTCAGCGGCCCAAGCAGGGCAGAGACGCCCGCAGGCATCTCGGTCAGCTTAATGTCGGATGCGTTTTCTCTGCGCTCATACCACTGCGCAACAAGCAGCAATATTGCGTGCTTAACCGCCTGCGGGATTGTCGCGTAGCCAGCCGTAAAGGTGATTTTCACCGCTTCAGGCTGGATGCGCGTATCCGGCCATGTCGAATTGTACGCCGGCAACACAAAGCCAGCAGAATTGACCGACGCGACGCCAAATTGGCGGAAATCGGTTATGGTCTGCGCCGCGCCATCGATGTCGACATACTCGAATGCATCGACCGACTTCAGCGGCGGCAGCGGAAGCGTAATGCGTCCGCACTTGCCAGCCGGGAAACCGTCAATAATGAGTTGCCATTTTCGCTCAGCGAAGCTCCGTCCAAGCCATGCCGGCTCCGGGCCGTCAACGTGATTTGCGGCCACATCTGCGAGTGATTGCAGATAATCGTCGTCGTCGCTGAAATCTACGGCACGAACGTGCCGCTTTACCTCGGCGGCAGTAACGAGCGGCGCCGCAGCGTCAGTAATCAGCTTAAGCGCCATTCGTTCCTACTTCCTGCGTCTGCCGCGAGGCTCTTCGGGGGCGGCAACCAGATGGGTGACGTCCGATTCTGGAGAAACTGCATCCTCGGCTACCGGCTCGACGGCTTCCGCTGCGATTTCCTCGATGTACTTCTCGAGAAGAAGGCCAGCCGTGGACGAGCCAAAATCCTCACGCTCGTCTCCGATAACCAGATCGACGGCGTGGATGCCGTCCGCCCCATAGGCGAACGGCCGAACCACTTTATACGCCATTAGGCGGGCGGATTGGCCGAAGGCTTGCTGCGCGCGTTGCCGAGCAACCAGACGCCAGCGACGCAAGCGTTGCCGGTGTTGTTGGCCGGGGTAATCGTCACGCGAACGTAACGCTTGATACCGACATAGCCAATCTTGAACACCTTGTCGTCGTCGGCAAACGTGAAGCCGGCAAGGGCCTCAGTGCCAAGCAGGAAGGTATCCGCAACAGCCGCAGCGTCGGAAAGGTTGGCGGCGTCGCCGTCCTCAACCAGAACGGTGAAGGTGGCGTCGGCATCAGCGAGCGAGCCGGTCAGGATGAGAAATTCAACCGAACCGTAGCCAGCCGTGTCAACAATCTGTGAAACAATCGCAGTGTTATCGGTCTGCGCGGCGGCGACGGGCGAAATGCCACGCTTCGGCGCAATGTTATTATGAAGGTCTTTCGTAGCCATATGGCTTACTCCTTTTCAGAATGGGAAGGGCGGCCACAAAGGACCGCCCGCCAATGACTAAGATTAGACCGAGCACTTCAGCTTGCGGATGGCTTCCGCCAGGGTGACCTGGCCGCCAAGACGCTTGCGGAAGATGAAGCGGACGTTTCCGCCAGTTGCCTGCGTGTACGGGTCGCGGAGCATCGACATCTGGATACGGTCAACCAGCGTGTACGCCTTGGCGAAGTCGCCATAAGCCACCGGATACAGGCCGGCGCCCTCGGACGGCATGTCCGGCACCTCAACGTAGGGGTCGCCGTCGATGGTGTTCGGCTTGCCGAGCGCAATACCAGGCATCCAGATGTAGTTTTTCTGACCATCCTTCAAGCGGCGAACTGAGCCGAGCGTATTGCGATTCAGAGCCCAAGTCGCGTTGCGGGTGTAAGCGGTCTTGACGCCAAATTTGAGCGACAGCAGGCCGTTGGCCTGGCCATCAGCGTCGGCGATCGTCGCGGCGGTGCCGGAGTTGGTTTCAGCAACGCCCGCAGCGGTCATCCAGCCTTCCGGCTTACCAATGCCGTTGCCCGAAACAACCGCAGCACCCTCGGCAACCGCGAACTGTTCGGTGGCCTCGGAACTGATCTCCGATTCCATGCTGAACGCCGAGTCCTCGAGGTTCTGCTCGCTGATATCGATCAGGGCATACATCTCATGGGTCGGGATTTCCCACATGCCGTAGCGCAGACCATCGGTCTCGGAGCGAGTGCCCTGCTCAGCAACCCACACAGCCGCATACTGGCCGGTGCGCTTCGGGATCTGGATGGCTTTGGCGGCGGTCGAGCGCACACGGACGAGCGAGCGAACCGGGCTGATTTCCGTCACGCTCTTGATAATCTCGCGAACGTACTCCATCGGAGCCAGGTAGCCGCCGGTCGTATCATTACCGACCGACAGCGCCTTGTATTCGGCCTCCACCTCCCTGAACAGCTTCTGCTGCTCGGCGGTCAAGGAAACACCCTGCGTGTGAGCGAACACAACGCCGCGCGCCCACGACTCGTGGCGCTTCTTCATCTCGGCGACCTTGTCGACCGAGGCACCACCACGAAGCTCAAGTTTGGCGAGCTTCTCTTCGATCTCGTCAACGTGCTCCTTTTCGGTGTCGGCAGCCTTCTTGGCATCCAACAGCGAAGCGGTCAGCTTTTGGTTTGCGTCTTCGAACTTCTGAAGGGCGCCCTCGATGCGGTCAACCTTCTCAGCCGTAATAACGTCGGCCGAGCCCTTCTTTTCAATTTCCTTCAGTCGATTGTCGTTGGCCGCTTTGAATTCCTCAAACGCGGTCATGACCTGCTCAATGGCGGTCTTCTCAGTCATAATGATGTCCTTTTGGGATGTTTAGATGCTCGCGCGGATGCGTTCCGCCAAAGCAATGAGGTGCGCGTCGCCAGCCTCGTCTCGAGGATCTGTGTCCGCTGCTTTGAAGCCCGCCGAGGCAATCGCCTTGGCAGCGCTGTGTGAGTACCCACCTACATCCCGTAGGAAGTCCTCGAATTCACGAATGGTTGTGATGCCCGCGGCCGCCTTTACCGCCTTTACGCGCGCTTTGTCGTTGGAGGGGTCATCAACAATGGAGACTTCATAAAGTTTAACGCTCTTAAGTCTCCTGCGCTCTTCGCCGGTTGGCGAAGGCGGCGTTACATCAACAGGCGAATAACCAATCGAAAGACCGTCAAGGATGCCATCCTTCATCAGGCCGTGGATTCGCTTGCCGTAGTCGGTGTCAAGGTTGGACAATTTGCCCTTAACGAACAGGCCGCGGTTGTCTTCCTTCATTTCCGTCCACTTGCCGATAGGCAAATCATCGAAAACAAATGGATTTCCCGCGCTGCCGTGCATCAATTTCATTGCCGGCAGGCGTCCGCGGTTATTCCAATCGGTAAGTGTCGACTTGAATGCACCAGGCTCAATGACGTCTTTATGGCTGTCAAGGTTGCCAAAAACGGCACCGTAACCACTAAAAACGCCGGTATCTGCGTCAATTTCGCTTGGCGCAAACTTGAATTCGCACCTAACGAATTCGTCGGTGTTCTCAATCGTCATTGATTGTTGTCCTTCGTCGGCTTCCCGCCATTGTCGCCACCTACGGGCGCCACATTGGTTGGCTTCGGCAGGTTTGCCGCATCACCGCCCTTGGGGTTTAATCCCTCCTTGGCGCGCACTTCGTCTTGCGTCATCCATGCTGGCGTTCCGCCGGCACCAAGGGCCTTAGTGAAGTACTCAGAGCGGTCCTTTGTGGCTCCGCGCTCGAGCGCCCACAGGTCGAATTTGGCGCAGTAGCCTTCTTGGGTGTCGTCGCCGAGCAAATCACAGTCGATGGACGCCTCAATTCTCTCGCACCACGGCAAAAGCGTATGCTTTATGTGCGCATCGAAGAAGGCTTCAGCGCTGGCAAACGTCGCCGTCTTGTCGGAATGCCCGACCATCTGCGGAAACACCTTGAAAGCACGACAAATCTCTTCGATTTGAAACTTTCGCGTCTCCAGATGCTGCGCATCGACGCCGGTCATTGACCGCTGCATCCAATTCAGACCGGAATCGATGACAAGCGGCTTATGTTTGTTGGCGCCACCAACCTGTGCGGCAATCCACTTCTGCAGTTCGATGTATTTCTGCGGATCAATCTTCTGATCAGTCGAAAGAACGCCCGACATCTGCATGCCGTTGGCGTGCAGCTCGCCCTGCGTCGTTTCCGTCGCCATTGCGAGGCCAATTGCCTCGCGTGCGCGCTTCGTGGCGTCCATTCCGAGCCACGTATTCCATGACGGCCCGCGGACATGCCAGACAAGTTGCTGCGGAACGACCATTGTCTGGCCGTTCGCACCTGTAATCGTATAAGTCAGCGAATAATCGTCATTTCTAACGACCGAAACGTTGCCAGGCTCAAGAGGGATAAGCCCCTTTACCTTGCCGCGAACCAGTATCTTGAAGAAAAAGGCGTCACCCGTAAGCATGAGATGAAAAATCATGGTCTCACGCATGCCGAAACTGGTTTGCCAGTCGTTCGGCTTACGAAAAAGCACCTGATAAAGCGGGTGCTCCGGTGCTACGACGCTGCCATTTCCCTCGGCCGTGTGCCGCATAACGTGCAACGGCACTTGCGCAATGCCATCGGCAACCGCCCGAACGCATGCAAGCACGGTCGTAACGTCTAAAGCAGTGTCCCAATTTACCGTAGTGCCGGCTTTGGAAACTCTGCTCGCGAACCAAGTATCGAATTCGCTGGAATACGAAACCTTCTTGGCCTCTCGGCCGAAAAGCCTAGCCCAAATGCCCATGCGGCAATTCTCGCTTCTATGAAAATCGCCGCGATATCGGCTTAGATTGGTGGCGGTTCGGCCGCGTAGTCGACGTTAGGGTCCAAAGTTTCCCAGAACGACGGACCGCTATCGGCTTCGACGTGCGTGCCGGCCATCGCCGTGGCCATCGCAAGCGCCACCGCGCCGTCGATACGGCCTCGAGACTTCTGTTTGTCGAGCTTTCGATTGCCGGAAGGATCCGGACGCACCGTTGCATTCATCATGCACATGGTCAGAACCGGGTGGCCGCCGTGCGCCATCTTCTTGTTGAGCAAAATGCTCTCAAGATCGCGCAAAGCCGGCGACATCGACGCATAGCCTTGGCCGAACGGCTCAAACACAGCCGCGTCGCCCTCAAGTTGCTCATCGGCAAAGCCCGCCGCCAGGAGCCACGGCTTCAGGTGCCTCCAGTTCCAGCGGTCAAAAGCGATCTTGCGGATGTCGAGCGTGTCGAAAAGGCCGCGAAGATGAGCCGCCACGAACTCGTAATCGACGGTTGGCCCTGGCGTCGCCTCAAGAAACTCGCCCTGCCACACGTCGTACGGCACCCGATCTGCCTTAGCCCGCTCACGCAGGCTATCACCAGGCAACCAGAATGTTGGCTTCACGTGCCAGATGCCATCCTTCGGCGCCATTAGCACCAACGCTGTCAAATCCGACACTTCCGACAAGTCCAGCCCGCCAAACACCGGCAGGCCCTTGAAGTCATCAACGACTGGCGCATCACATGCGCGCCAAATGGCCGGCGTCACAAACGGCGCGGAGGCGTCAATGCGCTGGTTAAGAAACAACCACCGGAAGCTCGCTTCCTTGGTCGGCATACGCGACGCAAGCAGCGAAAAGTCCTCTACGTCCTTGACGGAGCGGAACACGCCCAGCGCCGGATTGGCCGCGGCCCATGCTTTACGGTCCGTAAGTTCGCAGTCCGCCGGTGCCGTGTAGATGTGCGAGACAATTCGCGGATCCTTCGACGTCGCCGCGTCATCGATCCACCGGCTGAAAAGATCATTGTCTGTAGCCGCCTGCGTCGAAATCGCAAACAACATCGCGCGGCCTTCGTAAGCGCCTTGCGATGTTTCGATGGCCTCAACGAAATCATCAGTCGGCCCTTTGATCTGGCCAACCTCGTCCAGAATCGCCAGGATGGGCGAGCCGCCATGCGCGCTCTTCGCCTCGGCCGAGCTGGCCTGGTATTCGACGTTCCGCGCCAGCCCTACAATCATCTTGCTGGACGGAACGATGCGCGCGAGCTTTGAAAGCTCAGGCGACATCATGATCATTTTTGCGGCGTAGTTGAATACTTCCGCCGCCTGCTTGCGCGACCGCGCGCCGGAAACAATGCGCCCGTTCTGGTAGGCCTCCGGGCCAACGATGTGCGCCAGCAGGAGACATGCAATCAAACCAGTCTTGCCGTTCTTTCTGGCAATCGACAGATACGCGCGAGAGGTGCCGTGCGGGTTGTCGTAAACGTCCAGAATGAACTTGCGCTGGAACGGCAGTAGCTTGACTGGCTTGCCGAGCAGCGTCCCTTCAGGGACCAGACAAAAACGCTCGATAAACGCAATAACGCGCTCCCCGCGCGTTAGCGTTTTGCCCTTCTTCGGCTTTTTGGCCATGCGCTTTCGATGCTATTCTGGTCGCGCCAGAAGATCGTCCTCTAGAGGGTTGTCGCCCTCGATTTCCTTCGCGGCTGCGCGCCGCTTAGCCACATCTCTGGCCTCGCCCGCTTGCGCGCGTGCGTGAAGCGACAGCGATCTACGGAATGAAAGGATCGAGCTCGCGTGCATCTGCACGATCGACTTGCGCGGATTGGCGACAGGCGTGCCTTTTTCTGAGTAGGACACGCCACCTTCGTCGCGCAGGAGCTTCTGCTCGCGCGTTAGGTCGGCCATTGTCCTGGCCAACATCGCCGCAATCTCAAGCTGGTGTGCCGACCATTCTGACCTTGCGTACTCGGCGATGACGTTGTAGAAGAACGGCATGTCTTCCGCGTCTAGCGGGACGTTTGCGGGCGGCTCTACCTTCGAGGTGGCCTTGCCCATAACGCGCACAGCCTCAGCCGCGCTATCAATGCGCGCTTTGCGCTTCGCCATGACACCACCCTATGGAAAAACCTGTATTAGCGCTAACGCTAAGGGGACCACGCCGGTCCCTGGTGGATTCGGCCAAGGGATTGAGACACCCCCCCCCCAACCCTCGATTGTACCACGCCTGATCGTCGCCGTCGAGCACAAATTGCGAAATATTCTTGCGTTTTGCAATAAATCGTGCGGTTTTCGATGTATTGATGTTTGGTCAGTCGAACTCGATCGGGTAACCATCCAGACCATACATCACTATCTTTGATCCTCGTTCGAGCCTTTGCTTTACTGAGTCGTGATGATACTTGCATAGAGATTGCAGGTTCGAAGGATCATAGAATAACGCTGCGTCTCCTCTATGCGGCTTGACGTGATCAACTGTGTCAGCAGCAGTCACATCCTCAATGAGGAGGCACATACCGCATAGAGGCTGTGCAGCCAACTGACGCTCACGCAGTCTCAGCCACCGCGCCGTCTTGTACAGGCGACGATATTCGGCCGCCTCAGGCGAGCGCCTGTCTGGCTTTGGCATTTTGCGGATAACCCAAACAAAACGATCGCCGACCACTTATCGATCGAGCAAATGTCGATTAATTATGTCGGCAGATTCGACCGGCAACAAATTGGAGCAAACAATGCAGACTGTGCTTTTAGGCGCATCTGGAACACTGACGGTTGCAGCGATAATTGCAGTGGTGACGCTGGCGTTCAAGAACCCAGAAGCTTACTGGAAGCTCTTCAAAGTCCTGGTTATTCTGCCCGTCGGCGGCTTGGTTGGTTATCTTGGTTATGCGCTTGGGTCTGCGGATGGCGGCAAAAACGCGGTCGCGCAAATCAAATCAGGCATTCCTATGGACACTGTCAGCACGGGGACGGTGCCGGGCTGGCCCTTGACTGTGGCTTCGGTAGTGTTCAGCATTCTCGCCCTCCTAACATGGTTCCCGGAATACCTAGGAATTAAAGGCAGGAACGACGGCGACAAGAAGCTGAACTAGCGCCGCCAGAGGAACCCACTTCAGGCCGAACATCGCGGCAGCCAGATACGGGCTTCCGGCGCCGTTTGGCCATTCGGTGAGCCAATTCATCGCGCGCATCCGCTCTATCCCGTCGCGAGGTGTCGTACATCATAGGCATTGAGGTGATACCAGATCCATGCTCGCATCACCCACTCATCAAACCACTGACGTACCTTGTCGAGCAATCGGGTGATGCTATTCATCAGGGTCTACCCAGTGGACGAGCGCTTCCTCCGGCAAGTCCTGCACTGACAGGCTAGAGCCATCGAACCAGGCAACCTCAACCGTACCGCAGTCGCATGCATTGAGCACGGTAAGCGGCGGCCCGCCACTGATGAGTGTGACGATGTCGCCTACTTCGAAGGCGTCATCGGTCTCAGGAATGGGCGTACCGTTGAACCAAGGGCTGAATGCGTTCATGTGTATTCTCCTCCGTTGACCTCTGGCGCATCGCTAAGACCGACTTCCAGAACGGTCAGGCAGCGCGTATCCCAGACGTACCGAGTGTTGGACTTGCCCGGTCCGACGTGAACCGTGTCAGCCTCAACCCACGCACCGCCGGTCAAGTCGTAGTTGATTACGCGAGCTCGATAGCTGGCGTCTTCTGGCACTGTAACCACAACTGCAGTTGTCATGTATTCTCCTCTCATTGAATTGGTCAGGGTGCGGTGTTCCGCCCACCGGCATCCGGCTTCCAAGGCCGGTACTCTTCTGCACGAGCTTCACCCTGCTAGCAGGGTCGCGGTCGATCCTCAGACATCGTTGCTTCCTCTGTGATTGGCGAAGGTGGCTGGAATCGAACCAACACGGAGGCGGTTTTGGAGACCGCTGCTCTACCGTTGAGCTACACCGACATTTGGCTGGAGAGGCAGGATTCGAACCTGCGATAGCGCGGTTAACAGCCGCGTGCCTTACCTGCTTGGCGACACTCCAAAAATGGAGCGGATAGGGAATATCGAAATCCCGCACATAGGGTGGAAACCTACTGCTCTGCCTCTGAGCTATATCCGCGTTGTTTGGTTGCGCTGGTCGGATTTGAACCGACGTTCTCTTGGTTATGAGCCAAGCGAGATAGGCCGCTTCTCTACAGCGCTAAATTAAAGGCCAGGCGTGTCGCAACTCACGCATCTCTTTGCGCCGTGGGCGCTACTAGCCACCTTCGATACGAACAGTGGCGTGACGGAAAGCCGTTCCGTCCTCTGGCAATCGCTGGTTAGGTCGGTCTATCAAACACGCAACCGTCCAGCCTAGAATTGGTGCCTCGCTCAACCACAGCCAGGCGCTAGGCGACCAGCAATAGGAGCGAGGCAGAAACGCCACAACGCTGCGGGAGGAGGGCGCGCGAAGTGGCGATGAGCGACAACAAAGTAGGCGCGGATGGCGCACCAAACCGCTATATGGCTGTTGTCGTATAGTTACGCCCGGTTCAGCGGTGGCGCCGCGATGCACAAGCATCTGTTCCGCCACATAACCGAGCGTCCGCATTGCGGAAGGTGTGGGGATGTCAAAAACATCCCTTCATCCTTCCACACCATGGCAGTCGCGAATTGCGGCACTAGGCAGCAGATTTTTTGAGTGCGGCAAGCAAATTATCATTCGCTGCCTGCAGTTTACGGCGCCCTTGCCTTTCGCGCGTGCGCCTATGGCCACCATCGCCAAGCTCGGCCAGGCTGCCGGCCTCGAGCGCCTTGTCCAGCACAGTGGTCTCGGCCTCGGTCAGGTATGTCAGCGTTGCCTCCCAGACCTGGCGGTTGACGATATGCGCAGATACGTCCTGCCAGGCCACCGACCCGCTTTCGCCTTTCTTGCCCTTCTGCATGCCAAGGAAGCTTTCGGCTACTCGCTGGCTGCCGCATGGCAAGCCCTTCCGGTACCGCTTCACATGCGGCAGCACTGGCGTGTTAGCGTAGGCCTCCGCAAGCATTGTGCGGGCTTCCGCGGCCGAATACGAGCGCCCGTAGCGGCGCCCGGTTCCCTTCACGTACCGTGGCTCAATGGCGCCCAGCATTTGGGCAAAATACAGGTTCGATTGCTCAATGTAGGCTTCGCTGACGCCATTACCGCCGAGCATGCGCTCTTGCTGTTCCTCCGTGCGCAGCATGGCGCCAACGGGCATTTCTAAATCTTTGATGACCAACTTGCCGTCCAGCCCTTTTGCAAAACCTTTCTCGGTTTGCGTACCGTCGCTGAAGCGCAGCCTTCCGATGCGGACTACGACCCGATGCCGCTTTCCGTTATCGTCTGTAGCGAAACCGTACTCCACATCCCGAGCGACAGGATACAGTTCAAGGTCATGTTCGCCTTTTGCTTTGCTCACGTCAGCGACTGGAACTGGACGACAGTCGACTTCCGCGGACTCGCGCAAAATCTTTGAGATCGTTGGCCTGATCGCCAATCGCCTCTCCACGTGCGTGTTTGCGATTTCCTCTGGATTGGCGTTGTCGTTGGCGGGAACGATCGTCCAGTTCGTGCGGGCAGTCTCAACTGGTGCATCGATGTCGGCACGGTTGCGATAAGCCAGCATCGCAGAAAGCTGATCGGCCAAAGATCCTTTTTTCAATGTGTGCTCCCACAATCAAAAAGTTCGAGTGCCGCTCGGCCTTTGACATTGGCAGCCAAGCTGAACGTTCCATCACCGGCTGGCCGCCACGACAACATTTTCCGCTGTTCGAGGCTGCGCCGAGTGCGGTCAGCGAAAGCGGCCGACCAGTGATGTACAAAGCCTCGCCGGAGAAAGTCGGCCTGGTTTTCCGTGATCCGTAGTTGCGGGTGGCTCCATGTCTGGATCATGTCACCGCCCGACCTGGCGTTGGCTTTCTGTTCTTGCGCACCGTTTGGTCTGCATCTCTGGTCCCCGAAATGTGCGGTTCGTGCTGGGATTGGTGCGGCAAGGAATGCGCGCACTACATAAAAAGCGCCAGGCCGTGGTCGGTAAAGGGAACCTCGAAAAAAAATAGGCGCCGGCTCGCGGCGGCCGTGCTCGCGCTTTTTGCGACGTTCTTGATGAGGTCCGAAATGCTAACCTCCTGAATGGGTCCTTCCTTTCCTTCGATGTTCCGCAGGGTCTCACTTTCTTCGTGAGCCACGTGCCGCCCACCTCTTCCTGAGTGACCTGTTCACTACCTGCCTCCCCCTCCACCACTACACCACACCCTCCCCTTAAAAGGGGGGAGGGGTGGTAGTGGGAGGTGGATAAATACTTGCGGTGGGGTGATTTTTATCCACCCACGCCCACGTGATGTGGTGAGGTGGTGGCTGCCGGGCGAATATACTTGATTTTTCGCTCGACGTGTTTGGGGTCCGGTCTGGTCTCGATGGATATAATTCCACTGCCCAGCCATGCGTCGAGGACCGCCTTCATCCGCTTCTTTTCGGCCGACATGACCTTTTCTCTGACGACATCGACGCCCATCGCCTCGGCCAGCACGTAGCCCGCCCATTCATCCGACTGTGCGCTTTCGCGATGATCCTGGTTGCCCAGCGTGACCAGGACGCGGTCCTTAATTTCCGCAGACACGGTCTCTGCGACTTCCTCGTCAGACGGCCAGTCCCACTTTGTGACGACGCCGGCATGGTCCTGCGGGCTAGTCAGCCCGACGCCGTTGCCGAGCGCCACGGATTCCAGCTTGCGCCAGTCTGCCCGGTGGTCCTGCTTGGTGAGATTGGCTTTGCCTTGAGTGATGTAGAAATAGCTGAAGCGGTCGTTTCGATCGATGCCGGCCTTCGTGGCCTGCTCTGCCGTCATTCGGTTCAACACGCGCACCGATCGCGCTGCGCCGATCAGGGACACCGCACCTCGAGCATCTTCCACCGTTGCCTCACGGTCCGAAAGTTTCTTCAGGTGATGCACGATATCGATGGCGCAGTTAGTCTCGTCGGCTATGTGTCCCCACAGTTTGGCCACCTTATCGATGGCCCCGTTGTCATTCTCATTGACGCTGTGAGTGGACACAAACGGGTCAACGATCATGACGTCAATCTTGTGCCGCTGTATCTGCTCAACGACAGCCTCGACGATGGGCACCTGTATCTTGACGCCTTTCTTATCGTCCACCGCGACTACGAGTTCCTGCTCGCGTCCCGTGTCCACGAACAGATAGCCGTTCATGTCGTCCGGACTGAGGTTGTAGTGCTTGGCCGCAGCCTGAATTCGGCGTTCGAGCTCGTCGCGTGGGTCCTCCGCATTGAACAGCCACACGCGCAGGCGATCGTCTGGCTTGGTGCCTGTCAGCATCTTGCTTGACGTCATGGATAGCGCCTCAACGATGCTATTGCTGGTTTTGCCAAGTCCGCCAGGCGCCACCGTCACGGACACGTACTTGCGCACGTAGTGCTTGCCGAAGGCGAATTCGCGCCGTGGCAACGTGCGTGGATCTTTCCACATGTACGGCGTGATGGTGATGGGCGGTGCGTCCTTGTGGCGCGCCTCTGAAACGGCATCAGTAATCTTGTCTTGAACTTCCGTCTCAGTGGTCGGCTCGACAATGGCGTCTATCTTGGTTGGCTTCCTTCCCTTAGCCAGACCATTGGCGATCATTCGCTTGACGTCGACCAGCCGCGTGTTGTCCTGCGCAAAACCCGGCTCTGGTATGTGCCGCGGCTGCCGCTCGCCAGCGTCCAGCCCGCGCCGAATCTTGGCAAGCGTCTCGCGCTCGCCGTCCTTCTGGGCAACGCCGCACGCCATGGCGGCATCATATAGCCGTCCTTCAGCGTCCGAGCGCGATACAGCGCCGGCGCCGACCAGTTGGCCCACGCTGAAGGCACTGGCGTTGAGCGCATAGCCTCGGCCACCTGGTGGCGTGGTGGCGAGGCCGCGTAGCTCGTCCTCAAGCGCACGCTCGACGTATGGCGTGTTGCCGCTCGACTGATAGTGATATTCAACCGGGTGATGGTGCTCGCGCTTCGGCGGTAGGACGAGCGAAAGGAGCCACTGCGGTGCGTCAACAATGTGCTCCGGTCCGTAGCCGTCGACCCATTCATAGCCGCGACCGTCGCCTGCCACACTACCAGGCGCAATGACGTATCCGCCGGTTCCTCTGACGTCCACGCAGAGACCGAGGCCGCCACGGTTCCGAATGCCGTCAACGTATTTGAAGAATAGATGCGTACCGCCGCCCATGGTGGTCGCGCGAGCCGTGTCAGGTAAGGGCCCGTGCCGAGCCTCCATCTCGTCCAACCACTCATGACCGTCACCAACGCCTGCTTTTTTGTCGAGATCCAGCACCCACACGCCAGTTGGCTTGCCGGTCGGTAGGCCGATCATTGCGTCCGGTGTGCGCCGCCACCATTCCCGTACGATGCGCTCGTTTTTGGTTGCGCCGCGTAGACCATTCGAAGTCAGCGGCGTCTTGGGTGCGAGGTAATCTCCTGTATGGTCATCCCATTCCTCTTTGCCGCGGCAGGGGAAAACGGGAAAGCCTTTTGCTATGTAGAAAAGGGCACGGTCTAGCGTTGCGAGATTATCGCAGGCTGTCATTTTGCTACTCGCTTTTGTGCGGAATTACAGGGCTGCTGCTGGGCTTGTCTTAACGGAGCCACTTCTGTGAGGATAAGTTAGGCGGCGCGCGATGCCGTAGCGTTATCGTTAGCCACGCGATGATCGGCCGCCCACTTGTCTAAGTCATCAGTCGAGTAAACGACTGCATTTCCGAAGCGTATGAACGCAGGGCCGCCGCCGTAGCATCGCGCCTTGTCTAGAAACGATTTTGACAGCCCGAGATAGTCAGCTGCCTGTTTTACTCTAATCAGTGCCATATTCCCTCCTTTTGCTTGCCGGTGCACTGGGATATATGGGATTTCCGTATTTTTCTGTAGTTGCTTTAAATCAGCGCTCACGCATTTCATTAACGAGGGAGCGCGCCACATCCATCGCAGCCTCGTACTTCGCGATCGCAGCCTTGACCTTGCTCTCGTCACCCAATCGATACTTCACACTGAGGGCAGCCAGGCGGGCCTCATAACTCATGCCTGCAGACCGCAATTCGTCATTCTCTGCCCCGATTTCCGCCCAGCGATGCTTTGCTCCGAAGGGCTGGCGACCGCGGGGCGCGCTGCGCAAAAAGCTGGCAAGTTCCATCGTATCCGCGCCGGCCGAACCGCTTGCAATGACTGATTCCAACAGCTGTAGCGCCTCCAAGCGCAGACCCGCGTGGAGGAGGTCGCGAATCTGGTGCGCCTTCGCGTCAAACTTTTTGGGAAGGGGTGCCATTTCAGCTGGTCCCAAGTGCCGCCGAGATTTTCTCGCCAATCATATCCGCCGCACGCTTGGCGGCATCGTTGGCGACGTGCGCATATCGTTCTGTTGTCTTCTGGTTCTTGTGTCCAAGAAGGTTTCCGATAACCGGCAAGCCCAAACCACTCCCCGCGCCTACGCTGCCAAAAGTGTGCCTCAAGTCGTGAATGCGAATCCCGCTAAGCCCCGCACGCTTAAGGATAGCAGCCCAAGGCTTTTTCAAGTCGTGGCGCGGTGCCTCGTCATCCGTGCCGGCGACACGGCCAGCGATGACAATCTCTCCGATGCGGGGCAGTGAGCGAAGCAACTCCTGCGCCGCAGTCGGCAACATGACCGGCTTTTTCCCCGTCTTCGAATCCGGAAGGAAAAGCATCCCGCGATCAAGGTCGACCTCATTCCATCGGAGGTTCAAGATTTCTCGAAGCCGGCAACCCGTGAGCATCAACAGCCTGATTGCGCCTACAGCGTGTGGACCGTAAACAATGCGCCTGTTCGCTCGCTTGCGTGCATGCTTGGCGTTCGGCCTATCTTCGTCGACATCATAGGGCAGGCCTATCGTCTCTGCCTCGCGCATGGCGTCACCAAGGCGCTGCAACTCTTCGTTTGTCAAAAAGCGTTCGCGCCCATCCTCCTTGAACTTGCGAACGCCCTTCACCGGATTGTCCATTTTAGCCCAGTTAAACACCGCAGACGCCACGGCAAGCGCGCGGTTAGCGATGTACTTCCCTCCCGTCTTGCCAATCGCACGGTGCATTGCGCCGATATCATCAGCGGTGATCGTGTTCGCGCGCTTACTGCCGATGTGCGGCGTAAGATGCTTGTCGATAACGTATGTGTAATAGTCAGCCGTAGCGGACTTGCGGTGGGTCCTCATGTGATCCTCCACGTAAGTCGCGGCCAGTTGCGAAAAAACCTGTGTGGCGCGCTCCTCCGCCTTTGCCTTGGCGGGATCCGCACCTAATTCCACACCGGCTAAAATCTTCTTCGCAGCCTCGCGCGCCTTGTCCGCCTCGAGCTTATCAAGCCGTCCAATTTTGACGCGCTTCTTCGCGACTCCTCGTCCGCCTGCACCAGGTCGGTATTCAACGATCCAGGTAGCGACACCGGAAGGCATGAAGCGCAAACCGAAGCCTTTTAGATCTTCATCCCAATAAAAAACCGGTGCCGCGCTACCTGGCTTTTCGATAGCTTCGACGTTCCGCTTGGTCAGCTTCAAAATCGGCATCTCACCCCTCCGTGTAACCACAATGTAGCCACCGTGTACGGGTTTGCCAAAATAAAATCAACGGGCCTTCAGTCACACATCATTGGATAGAGTTGCATTTATCATGGTAGTTCAATGTCTTAAAACCAGCTGCGTGCAATGACATGCAACGCAATATGTAGCCACGCAACGCAGATGATATGATTTGGGATCAGGGGGTCGCGTGTTCGAATCACGCCACTCCGACCAGTTTCCTGAACATCCTAGAGCCCGCGCTTCGGGAACCCTGTCGGCCTTCAGAAGTTCTGTTGCCATGGCCGACACTAAAAGGACCCCCACCATCGCCCGCATCTGGCGCGGCCGGACCTTGCCGGAAAAAGCCGACGATTATGAAGCTTACAATTACGAGACCGGCATCAAGCCGCTCATCGAAAAGGCACTCGGCGTCCAGACATTTCGCGAGGACACGGCGACCCATTCCGAGTTCGTGACGATCTCCTATTGGGAGAGCATCGAGGCAATGGCGCGCTTCACCGGCGGCGGGCCGACCCAGGTCCACCACCTCGACCGCGACGCGGAATTCCTGATCGAGCTGCCGAAGAGCGTGCAAGTGCTGCGCTTGCTCACCAGCCATGGCAAGACGGGCTGAAGGTGTCCAGCATCGAGCAACGGCTTTGATCTCTGAAGGGAGCCTTCGGCGTGGAACCGAGTAAACCCGCCGGGCGAGTCCCCAACAACCTCGAGCCCGGCGAGCCTACAACCCGATCTGCAATGTGACCGGGACCGGGATCAACCGGCGTCTTCCACGCTGCAAGATGGATGCCAGGGCGATGGCTCGAAATGGGACAGCCACGATCGTCCCGCAACTCCGGACGGAAAACCGCTACGCACTTTTCCCGGAGTTGCTCTAGACTCCGGGCAAACGGGGCAAGGGGGACTCTGGATGCCTGTTCTCGAGGCGCTGCTGTCGCTGATCGGCCCAGCCTATTTGGCTTATTATGGCTTCGCGGTTCCGGTCGCGGTCGCCTGGGCAATCCTGTGCGCTGCTCTGTGGGTTTGGAACAACCGGCCGAGCAAGAGGCAGAATGGCAGCGTCGCCCGGTCGCGGATCGCCAGCCTGGTGTTCTTCGTCTTTGTCGGCGCATGCTACGTGGCAGCGCATACGGGGGTCTATCTGCTGGCTCGGCATCTGGCCGGACTATGGGCGTAGAGAGCGCACAATCCCGGAGCAGCCTTCCTCGACATCCTAAATATCGAACTCGCCCTGGCCCTCGTCCATGGCGCTGACGGTCTCGGCGGCGAGCGCTCGGGTGATCGGCGTCTTGCGCTCGAGAGCGGCGCGGTCGAGGCGCTCCACGACCCGCATGGCAGTCGCCAGCGAGCGTTCGATGCGCCGCACCAGATATTGCACGACATGCGGCTCGACCTCGACCTGGCGGTCGGCGAAGAGCTTGGTGATAACGCCGGCGAGCAGCAGGTCGTCCGGCTCGTGGATCTCGATGGTCGTCGCCGCTTTCAGCCGCGAGATGAGGTCCGGCAGCGCGACGCGCCAGGCCGAGGGAAAGCGCCGCGCCGTCAGAAGCAGCGTGGAGCCGGCGCCGCGCACGGTGTTGATCAGGTGGAACAGGCCTTGCTCGTCGATCGGGAGCTTGTCGATGTCGTCGATCAGCGCGGGGCTCGCGCCAAGCCCGCCAATGTGCTCGCCGATGCGATCGGGAGCGATGGCGACAGCGTGCGCATGCGCTTGCCAGATCTGGGCGAGATGCGTCTTGCCGGACCCGGGAGGGCCGGCGAGCACCACCACCGGCGCGGGCCAGTCCGGCCAGCGGTCGACCAGTGCTGCGGCCTGCGCGTTGGCGCCGGAGACGACGAGCTCGTCGCGCGAGTAGCCGGTACCGTGGCCGAGATCGAGCGGCAGCTGGCGCGGTGGACCGGTTCGTTCGCCAGCCATTTCAGCCACGCGGCTGTGAGCGGTGGCCGCCGCCGCGCTCCGCCGGCAAAGGAGGTGCTGGCTCGGTGGAATGGCCGTTGTAGAGCGGCGATTCGAGGTAGCGGGCAATCGCAAAGCGCACCAGCACGGCAATGGCCGCCGAAGCCGGCACCGCAATCAGCAGGCCGACGAAGCCGAACAGCGCACCGAAGGCAAAGAGCGCGAACATCAGCCAAACCGGATGCAGGCCGACGCTTTTGCCGACCAGCCTCGGCTGCAGGATATTGCCCTCGATGAACTGGCCGACGAAGAACACGCAGGCCACCGCCACGATCATCGTCCAATCCGGCCAGAACTGGACGAAGGCGACGCCGACCGCCAGCACCAGCCCGGTCAGCGAGCCGACATAGGGGATGAAGGAGATCAGCCCGGCGAAGAAGCCGATGAGGATGGCGAAGTTCAGCCCCGTCAGCGTTAGGCCGGTGGCGTACATGGCGCCCAGCACAAGGCAGAGCGTGCCCTGCCCGCGCACGAAGCCGGCGGTGGCGGTGTTGATCTCGCGGGCAAGCGCCCTGACCGTCTCTACATAGTCGCGCGGAACCCAGCTGTCGACCACGGCCACCATGCGGTCCCAGTCGAGCAGCATGTAGAAGGCCACGACCGGGGTGACGACGAAGAGGCTGACCACCGAAACCAGCGCCACGCCCGAGCTCCAGATCGAGGTGAAGACGGTGGTGAGCAGCCCGAAACCGGTGGTGAGCAGCGAGTTCAGTCCGTCGCGCAGGCTGGCCGCGTTGACGCCAAAACGCTGCTCCAGCCACTTCGGGTCGAAGCTGGTGATGAGCGACTGCAGGCGGGTGAGATATTCCGGCAGCTTGCGCGCGAAATCGGCCATCTGCGTGGCCAGCACAGGCACCAGGATAACGAAGGCGAGCACCACGACGACGACGAAGGCAATGAGGATCACCACCGTCGCCATCAGCCGGGAGAGGCCGAGCCGCTGCAGCCGATCGGCCACCGGATCGAGGAAATAAGCGAGCACCATGCCGGCGACGAAGGGCAAGAGGATGCCGGAGAAGACATAGAGGAACAGCGCCAGAAGCACGGCGACGATCAGCCAGAACGCGATTTGCCGGCGCAACGCGGTCGAGGCCGCGGCCGTCCAGGCTTCGCCGTCAGGTGTCCGTGCTGGAATTGCCCGACTTGGTGTTGCTCGTCCGGGAGCCTTCGCCATAGCCACTCATATGCCTTAGCCAGGCCACGAGATAGGCCGCGGCCGAAGCCACGGTCAAGACCCCGGAGAGCAATATGAGCGCCGGCCGGAGCGGATAGAGATGCATGGAAAAGGCAAGCTCGCCCAGCACAAGCGCCGCCAGCGCGATCTGCACGGCGGTGTTCACCTTGGAGACCAAGAGCGGCTTCATCTCGACCGGCTGCGCCATCACGCTGGACAAAAGCACGGCGCAGACGATCAGCGCGTCGCGCGAGACCATGGTCACGACAAGCCAGAGCGGCAGTTCCCCGGCATAACCCATGACGACGAAGACCGAGACCAGGAGAAGCTTGTCGGCGACCGGATCGAGATAAGCGCCGAGCCGCGAGAACAACCGGTAGCGGCGAGCGATGAAACCGTCGATGCCGTCGGAGATGCCGGCGACGAGGAAGCCGGCAAAGGCCCAGTCCCAGCGCGCCTGCAGCATGGCCAACACCACGGCCGGCACCAGCAGCAGCCGCATGATCGTGATCATGTTGGGTATGGTCACGTGATGTCCCATCATGGGTTTTGTTGGAAGATAGTTGATGGAGATGAGAGGCGCACGCAAGGGAGGAGTTGCGGATCTCCCCGCTCGAGGGGGAAGATGGTCTCTGGCGCACATGGCGCTGGAGCTCCACGCGAGGCGACCCCTCTGTCGCCTCCGGCGACATCTCCCCCTCAAGGGCAGGGGAATCGCAGATAAGTTGATTGGCTATTGCCAAGCCGCAAAAGAAGGATTCTTGAGAGGCTTTCTCGTAGCAGAGGAGGCCCGAGTGCGGCTTGTTTTGTCGATCCTGCAAGCAGTTCGC